>DATCDL010000076.1:0-13432 GCA_036510715.1 Acidobacteriaceae bacterium | reverse complement strand
GCTTTACCGGCACGTCCAACACGGCGCTGGCCTACAAGCACAACCTCGAAGCCATCGGAACCAACGCCCACGAGCTCCCCATGGCCATGGCCGCCCTCGCCTCGCAAGGCTCCGACGACGACCTCCGAGCCTCCCAATACCAGGTCCTCGAACTCTGGCGCCAGTCCTACAACAACGAGCTCCTCATCCTTCTCCCCGACACCTTCGGCACCACCCAATTCCTAGCCCACGCACCCGCCTGGGTCGCAAACTGGACCGGCGAGCGCATCGACTCCAAAGACCCCTTCCTAGCCGGCGACGAGTACATCGCCTGGCTCCTTCAGCGAGGCCAGAACCCCCGCACCAAGCGCCTCATCGCCTCCGACGGCCTCGACGCCTCCACCATCGTCCAGCTCCACCACCACTTCAACGGCCGCATCCGATTCTCCGCCGGCTGGGGCACCCTCCTCACCAACGACTTCCGCGATTGCCACCCCCGCGGCCCGGAAGCGGGACAAGCCACCTTCGATCCCATCTCGCTCGTCTGCAAACTAACCAGCGCCGACGGCATCCCCACGGTCAAACTCAGCGACAACCCCAACAAATCCACCGGCCCCGCCGACGCCATCGCCCGCTACCGCCAAGTCTTCAACACCCCAGTCCAAACCGAACTCCCCATCCTCGTCTAACCAACCCCAAGCACCAAGGATCACCAAGCGCCAACGGCGCGTCCCATCACGGCCTAGGCCGAAGGCCTAGGTAAATGCCCATAAAGAATCCGAGGGCTGAAAGCCCGACCTATTCGCACGGCGCGCCAGCACCAAACTTCGTCATCCTGAGCGTAGTTTCTTGCGCACGATGGAAGAAGCTCAGTCGAAGGACCCGCACCCGGAAATGCAGCTCGGACCTTCAGCCTCGAAATCAATGAAATGCTAAAGTTGCCACATGATTTGCGCAGTGGCAGGAAACGCCGAGCAATTGACCGTGACGCTGCACGCGCAGCCCCGTTTGCGAAATGTATACGACCTCACATGGCCGCCACTATTAGTGGCCTTCGTTACGTTCATGCACCTGACCCTGATTATCGTGGTGGGAACTGCTCTCTTTGTCCTGTTTCGACTCGCAGTAATTCTGCAAAGAATGTTTGGGAAGAGCGTCCTCACGGCAAACGCCACCTCCGTGACGTTGACTCGCGAAGTCCTCGGAGTAAAAAGAAACAGGCATTTCTCTCGCGACGACTTAGAATCCCTCAGCTTTCAACCTGCAATCTACATATACAAAGGCAGCGACTTCAATTCGTGTCTGAACATCATGGCGAAGACGTAATGACACCTTGCGAATTCGGTATAACGATTCGTCAAGAGGAAGCCAAAGAAGTCGTTAGCGCAATGAAGACAACCGGCTCTTGGCTTGCGGAGCGAGTTCGTCCGATTGGGATACAAAACTAACGTCGCTATACTCACCCCATGCGTCTTACTACGATCGCCAGCATCGCCCTGGCCACCACGCTCCTCCCCATCCTCACCACCCCCGCCCACGCCTGGGGACGCGACGGCCACATGCTCATCAACAAGCTAGCCGCTCAGTACCTCCCCGCGGACGTCCCCTACTTCCTCCGCAACTCCAACGGCCTCGACGTGATCGAGTGGATGGGCCCCGAGCCCGACCGCTGGAAGCAGCGCGACGCCGAGCCCGAGCTCACCGCCACCCAATCCCCCGACCACTTCCTCGACTACGAATGGGCCATCTACGGTGCAACACCCTGCGCCACAGGCACGCCAGACTGCATCGACGGCTACAACTTCCCCCGCAAGCGCTACGACTTCATCCGCAACCTCACCGCCGCGCTCCCTCATCACCCCGAGATCAGAAACTTTGAGACCGTAGGCTTCCAGCCCTGGCAGGTCGAAGAAGTATGGCAGCGCCTCAAGTCCGACATGCGCCTGTACCGCAACCTCACCGCCGCCAACGAAGACACCGCCCCCGTCCAACTCGCCATCCTCTACGACACCGGCTGGCTCGGCCACTACGTCGGCGACGGCTCCCAACCCCTACACCTCACCATCCAGTACAACGGCTGGGCTGGCCCCAACCCCAACCACTACACCACCGGGCACCACATCCACTCGCAGTTCGAATCCGTCTACGTCTCCGCGAACATCAAGGCCTCGGACGTAGCCCCGCTCGTCGCCGATTCCCTACCCAACATCATCGACAACGAGTGGACCCAGTACTGGGAGTACCTCCACCACTCCAACTCCTTCGTAGAAAAGGTCTATCAATTAGACAAAGACCACGGCTTCGAAGGCGCCGGAACCCCCGAAGCCAAATCCTTCACCGCAGAGCGCCTCGCCGCCGGAGCCATCGAACTCCGCAACCTCATCGACTCCGCCTGGGTCCACTCCGCCGACCCCGCAGAGCAATACCACGGCCCCCAGTAGCGCCACAACTTCAGTTCCAAGTCGCAAGAAACGGCCGCTGACATTTGCAACCAGCAGTATCGACCTCTCGACGTTGCAGCGGCGCATGAACGAACCCACCACGAAGGGTCGCCCTACAACATCGCAGCGCACACCGCCAACCCCGCAATCGCCGCCGTCTCCGCGCGCAGAATCCTCGGCCCCAGCGTCACGCTCTTCCATCCGCTCTCCGCAAACAAAGCCATCTCCTCCGCAGCCCATCCACCCTCCGGCCCAATCGCCAGCGCCACGCTCGCAACCTCATTCACCAGGGCAGCCTTCAACGAGTTCTCCTGCTCCGTCTCCGCGAGCAGCAGCTTCCTCTCCGCGCTCACCATTCCCAACGCAGCCTTCAGCGACACCGGATCATCCACCTCCGGCACATCACTTCTGCGCGACTGCTGCGACGCCTCGCGCACAATTCTTCGCCAACGTTCCACACGTTTCGCCGCAGCCTGCGCAAGATGCTTCTCCGTCCTTCGCGCAATCACCGGAGTGATCCGAGCCACACCCAACTCCGTCGCTTTCTCCATTCCCCACTCCATGTGATCGAACTTGAACACCGCCATCAGCAGATGCAGCGGCAACGCACTCTCCGCCTCCAACTCTTCGTGCAGCGCGAACACCACCTCACGCTCGTCAGACGAAATAATTTCCGCCCGGTGTAAAAATCCATTCGCCACGACATCGAAAATCTGCCCCGGCTGTGCCCGCAGTACCCGCGCAAGATGCACCGCCTGTTCGCCCTTCAACGATGCATTTGTCTCTGTCCACGTATCGGCAATCCATCTTCGTCTCGTCATGCAGTCCAGCATACCGCCTCTGCACTACACGCGAAACCCTCATGAACACTGGCGATTAAACACCTCAGGGAATGCGAAGATCGCATTCCCTGAGTGTGTTGCCTTGATTGTGATGCTTTGCCTTGGTTGCGTTTGCCTGCGCTCCCGATCGATGTTGACCATCGACGCTGCATTCAACTTTATGAAGCAGCTAACGAAGGTATAGTTTTCTCGAGACGAAGAGTCAAGCAAAAAACGAACCGATCGCAACGAAATTTCATTCCCCTTTTTCCACGCACTTCGCCAATCTCATCAAGCCCCGTGAAGATGCCTCGTCATGATCATCACAAACGCCAGAAAGTCCTGCAGCACATGCGCAACAATCACCGCTCTCAAGTTGCCAAGCCGCAGAGCCACCACGGCATACATCGCACCCAAACAAGCAATCAACACAGCACCGCCAACACCCTCGTAGACATGCAGACTTCCGAACAGCACTGAAGTAACCACCACCGCGATACTCGCCGACACCCTCGGCGATGCACCCGCCTTCGCTCCCCACGCAATCATCTGCTGCAGCAGGTATCCACGAAATACATGCTCCTCGCAGAACCCCACGCTCCCACACACGCCCAGCCACATCAGCAACTCGAGCCAGCTATTCGGAGCCATCATCATCAGGACTTCGCGATCAAAACCAGGATGCAGCCCCAACCTGTGCAGCGCCGCCGCCACCATCGCGAACATCAACAGAGTCGCAAGATACACCACCAGACCACGCTGCGCATCCACCCACCAGGAACGAACTCCACGCTGCAAGGTGTCGAAAAAAAATCTGCGCCGCCGATACACTCCCGCTACAACAGCTCCCAACTGCAGCCACGTACTCATCACGGCGACTGTATAGAGCGCAACGTGTGGCATGTCCATCCTGCTCCGCACGCTGCGCGGTCCGATCAACGCCACTGCCATCAACTGCACCAGCACCAGCACCGTATGCCACCACGGCGCGATCACCCGCGGCCGCGGTTCAATCGCACCCGCACCCGCAGTCATCCCATGCTGCTCAGCCGCAGAAACCTCGTCGTTGCTCATGCGTCGTATACTACGTTGTTCCCGCGGCCACCTGATCGCGCATCTCAAAAGTTGTCCAGCATCACCAACGCAGGAGTCCCAATGCGAGAAGTCGTCATCGTCAGTGCAGCACGTACCCCCGTCGGAAAATTTCTGGGAGCGCTCTCCCATCTCTCCGCCGTCGAGCTCGGCGCCATCGCCGTGCGTGCCGCAGTCGATCGCGCCACCATCCCGCCTTCGGATGTCTCAGAATGCATCATGGGCTGCGTTCTTCCCGCCGGCCTCGGCCAAAATCCCGCGCGTCAGGCTGCACTCCGCGGAGGCCTCGCCGACACCGTCTCCGCCCTCACCATCAACATGGTCTGCGGCTCCGGCCTCAAAGCCGTTGCTCTCGCCGCGCATGCCATCGCCGCCGGTGATTCCGAGATCGCCGTCGCCGGAGGCATGGAGTCCATGTCCAACGCACCCTACCTCCTGCCCAACGCACGCAAGGGTTTCCGCATGGGCAACGCCCAGG
This sequence comes from Acidobacteriaceae bacterium, assembly GCA_036510715.1. Lineage (GTDB taxonomy): Bacteria > Acidobacteriota > Terriglobia > Terriglobales > Acidobacteriaceae > Granulicella. The sequence continues at coordinate 8,621 of DATCDL010000076.1, read as the reverse complement.
CCATCGACTCCATGGTGCAAGACGGCCTCTGGTGCGCCTGCGACGATCAGCACATGGGGATGACCGGTGAACTCGTCGCCGAGAAACACTCCATCACCCGCGAGCAGCAGGATGCCTACGCGCTCAACTCGCACCTCAAGGCCGCCGCCGCGCAACGCGAAGGCCGCTTCGATGCGGAGATCATCCCCGTCCCTCTCGCCACAAAAAAAGGCGCACCTCCCGCCTTCCTCACCCTCGACGAGAGCGTCCGCCCCGACACCTCCCTCGAAGCCCTCGCCGCTCTCAAGCCTGCCTTCAAAAAAGACGGCACCGTCACCGCAGGCAACGCGCCCGGCGTCAACGACGCCGCCGCAGCCGTCGTCCTCATGTCCGCTGATCGCGCCCGCGAGCTCCGTCTCACGCCGCTCGCGACCATCCGCGCGCAGGCCACCAGCGGTGTCGCTCCACGCTGGGTCATGCTCGCTCCCGTCACAGGAATCCAGAAAGTTCTAGCCCGCGCAAAGTGGTCGCTCGATGAAGTCGACCTCTACGAACTTAACGAAGCCTTCGCCGTCCAGGCTCTGGGTGTCACCAAAGAATTAGGTCTCTCACTCGATCGCGTCAACGTCAACGGCGGTGCCGTCGCCATCGGCCATCCCATCGGAGCCAGCGGCGCCCGCATCCTCGTCACCCTGCTCTACGAGATGCAACATCGCAACGCCCACAAAGGTGTCGCCGCACTCTGCCTCGGCGGCGGCAACTCCGTCGCCATGGCCCTCGAACGCTAACCTTTGGATGAAGCCGCGGGCACCTCCTCGCCGACACCCCGGCTCAGATGCATCAACCATCCCATCAATAGCAGCGCCCCAAAATATAAATACGATTGCAGAAGATTCCATCCGCGCTTATCCGCAAGATAGTTGAACGCCGGCAGGAAATTCATGCAAAGAAACACCGCGACTCCCAACACCCACGGTCGCTCCTTCATCCAGCACCCATGCGCGAACCAGGCCCACGCCGCAATCGCCACCACGATCCCGTAGTGATGCTCCCACGCCATCGGCGACGCCGCAACCGCCACAATTCCCATCGCCGCAAGATCCGCCGTCGATCCGCGCAGCGTCTTCCACGGATACACCAGCACCAACCCCACCAGCAGCAACGACGTCGCCACCGTCACCCTGTACACCCACGCAATATAAGGCGTGTACACATACGGCGTGTACTGAATATTTTCGCCGTTGAAGATCATGCGGTTGATCGTTCCAAACATCGACTGGTTCGCATAATGCGACTGCGCCTTATGGCTCAACCCCGCCAGCACGCCAATGTAATCCAGATTATTGTGCCATCCAAACACCACAACCGAAGCCGCAATCAACACCACCCCGCAAGCCAAAAACGCCCATGCCGCGCCCCACCGTTTTCGCACCAGCATCCAAACCAGCAGCAAAATAAACTGGGGCTTCACCGCCGTCATCAAAGCCGCCGCCACCCCCGCACTACGCTCGCGCCCCGTCGTCCACAACAACAACATCACCGCAAATCCAAGCGACAAAAACGTCTGCGCATTGCCCAGCGAATATCCCTTGATCAGCGGATAGCATCCCAGCGTAGCCAGCACCACCGCCACCGCCGCCGGCCAAGTCATCGCCGCTCCACGCCGCCGCAGCAACCACCGCCCCATCACAATCGATACCGCAGCCACGCCCCACACCGCCAGCCAAGACAGCACCGCCAGTGCCCGCAGCATCGCCGCATCGCTCATCCCGATCTTCCGCATCGCCACCAGCGGCAACTCGCTCGCCAGCGAGTAGATCAGCGTGTCATACAACTTCGCGTCATAGATCGGCAGCGTTGGATGCGCTCTGAAATAGTCCAGCGACTTCATCATCGGCAGCCATGAATCAGTCCATTGCCGCACATGAAAAAATGCGTGCAGATCAGGAATCATGCTCCCCGGATTCCCCAGATGCAGCACCCTACAAACCGCCCACTGCACAATATTCGCAAGGAACAAACTAACCAGCACAAACACCAGCAGCCGCCGGTCATGCGTCCTAACCCCAGCGCTCTCCCGCTCCAACGATGCCATGCGCTCCAGTCTATCAATCAAACTCACAGGCACCTTCTGTCTATCATCATTTCCATGGACAACACCGACCGCTTCACCGGCCGTGCCGAAATCTACGATCGTTATCGCCAGCGTTATCCCACCGACACCCTCCTCCAGCTACTTCAAACCTGGTGTGGCCTGCGACCCGACTGGCTCATCGCCGACATCGGCGCCGGCACCGGCATGTTCTCCGAAGTCTTCCTTGCCAACACCAATCCCGTCATCGCGATCGAGCCCAACGACGAGATGCGTTCAGCCTGCGAGCAACTCCTCCGTACCTGGCCTCGCCTCGAAGTCCGCAACGGCACAGCCGAAGCCACCGGCCTCCCCAACTCATCCGTCTCTATCGTCGCAGCCGGCCGAGCCTTTCACTGGTTCGATATCCCGCTCGCGCTCACCGAGTTCCGCCGCATCCTCAAGCCCGATGGCTGGATGGTTCTCGTCTCTCTCGGCCGAGATAAGGATGAAACCCCGCAGTTCCGAGACTTCGAACACCTGCTCACCCACCACGGCATCGACGAGAGCTACGCTCGCACCTGCTATCGCGTGCATGAAAATCTAGACGAACTCTTCGCCGCCGATCACCACCACGCCCGGATCGACGGAGAACAACAACTCGACTGGGAAACATTCCTCGGTCAGGCCAACTCACTCTCCGTCGTCCCGCAACCAGGCCACCCCCGCGCCGAAACTTTCCACTGTCTCCTGCACGACTACTTCAACACCTACGCCTCGAACGGCATTCTCACCGCACCCACCAAATGCTGGATCGACGCCGGCCGTCTCAGCACTCAATAATATTCAGCGCCAACCCCGCCAGGCTCGTCTCCTTATACCGCGACTGCATATCCATCCCTGTCCGGTACATCGTCTCAATCACCTGGTCCAGCGACACCTTATGCACGCCCTGGTCATTCATCGCCAGCCGCGCCGCATTCACGGCCTTCACCGCGCCCATCCCATTCCTCTCGATGCAAGGAATCTGCACCAGCCCCCCAATCGGATCGCACGTCATCCCCAGGTTGTGCTCCATCGCAATCTCCGCAGCAGACTCCACCGCCGCATTGTCGCCGCCCAGCGCCGCCACTAACCCACCCGCAGCCATCGAGCACGCGACACCCACCTCGCCCTGGCAACCAACCTCGGCTCCTGAAATCGAAGCGTTCTCCTTATACAAAATCCCAATCGCAGCCGCCGTCAAAAAATACCGCAGCAAACCCGCCTCTCTCTCCGCATCCGAAACATCGCTCGCAGCATGATGCACGTAGTAATAAGCAATCGCCGGAATCACCCCCGCCGCACCATTCGTAGGAGCTGTCACCACTCTTCCCCCCGCAGCATTCTCCTCATTCACCGCCATCGCCACAAGTGTCACACTATCCAGCGGAGCCAGCGGATCTCGCACCTTCCCAACCTCATCCATCGCAGCCAGTCGTCGCGCCAGCCCGGGAGCCCGTCGCCGCACATTCAGCCCACCCGGCAGTGTCCCCTCCGTCGCAATGCCACGCTCAATGCAATCCGACATCGCCTGCCACAGCGTAAAGATCGCCGCCTTCACACGCTCTTCCCCGGCCAGCGATTCCTCCACCTGCGTCGTCTCATTCCCCGGCCGCAACGGCGAGACAATCCTGTCGATCCTCCGCACAATCGTCGGGTCCGCCAGCAACGCAACCTCGTTCGCCAGCACCATCTCCGCAATCGAAAGCCCGTGCGTCTCCCCAGCGCGCAACAACCCATCCGCACTCGAATACGCATACGGCACATTACGCTTCTTCGCTCCACCATCTGCAGACGCAAACTCCTCCGCCGACAAAATAAATCCCCCACCCACCGAGTAATACACCTGCTCAAACAAGACCTTCCCACCCTCATCCAGCAAAGTAAACCGCATCCCATTCGGATGCGTCACCACCCCCGCATCCGGGTACATCTGGTCTCGCCGAAACCGCAAATCAATCGCTGGATTAAACCGCACCTCTCGCCCCCCCAGCAGCGTGAGCACCCCCGCAGCGCGCAGTGCCTCAATGCGCCCGCCAATCGTGTCCAGGTCCACGGTATCGGGAGACTCCCCCAACAACCCCATCATTACCGCGCGGTCCGTCCCATGCCCAATCCCTGTCAGCGCCAGCGACCCGTACAGGTCCACAGCGAGCGCAGCGGTCGATCTGTTGCCCGCAGCGCCAAACCCTCCACGTTCCGTCATCTCCCGCACAAACCGCAGTGCCGCCCGCATCGGCCCCACCGTATGCGAGCTCGATGGCCCAATCCCAATCTTGAACAATTCAAACAAACTCGTATTCATCGCCACATCCGTCCGTTCATCCTTTCGATTGTAGGCGCGATCAGCGTCCCCTCCCGCCGTCACATGCACGCCGCGCACCCGGGTGCTACTCTTGGAATGTTCCGCCTCAAGGATTCATCAGGCATGCTCTTCAAAGCTCGCAGCGCCGCAGTTTACGGCATCGACGCACACATCATCGACGTAGAGGTCGACTTCTCCGGCATCAAAACCCAGGAAGAAACCTTCGCCACCGTCGGCCTCCCCGACGCCGCAGTCCGTGAATCACGCGACCGCGTCCGCTCCGCAATCAAGAACTCCGGCTTCGATCTACCCCCCACCCGCATCACCATCAACCTCGCTCCCGCCGACCTCAAAAAAGAGGGTTCCGGCTTCGATCTCCCCATCGCCATCGGCATCCTCGGAGCCTACGGCGCGCTATCCATCAAAGACATCTCCGACTTCGTCCTGGTCGGCGAGCTAGGCCGGGACGGCTCCCTCCGCGCCGTCCAGGGCATGCTCCCCATCGCCATCGCCGCCCGCTCTGCCGGCATCCACAACCTCATTATCCCCGCTGCCAACGCGCGCGAAGCCGCCGTCGTCTCCGGCGTCAACGTCTATCCCGTCACCTCGCTGCTCGAAGTCCGTGAACTCCTCAACTCAGCGGCCAGCGGCAGCATCTTCGCCCAGCCCCTCGTCGTCGACACGACCATCCTGCTCAACGAAGCCGTCGAATACCAAGCCGATTTCCGCGACGTTCGCGGCCAGCACGTTGCCAAGCGAGCCCTCGAAGTCGCCGCCGCCGGTGGCCACAACATCCTCATGATCGGCCCGCCCGGCTCCGGCAAAACCATGCTCGCCAAGCGCCTGCCTTCCATCCTCACGCCCCTGCGCTTTGAAGAAGCCCTCGAAACCACCAAAATCCACTCCGTCGCCGGCATCCTCAACCGCGACGAAGGCCTCGTCACCCACCGCCCCTTCCGCTCCCCCCACCACACCATCTCCGACGCCGGCCTCATCGGCGGTGGCATGATCCCGCGTCCCGGCGAAGTCTCCCTCGCCCACAACGGCCTCCTCTTCCTCGACGAACTCCCCGAGTTCCCCCGCAACGTCCTCGAAGTCCTCCGCCAGCCCCTCGAAGACGGCATGGTCACCATATCCCGCGCTGCCATGTCGCTCAGTTTCCCCGCCCGCTTCATGCTTGCCGCCGCCATGAACCCCTGCCCCTGCGGCTATTTCAACGACAAATCCCGCGAATGCATGTGCACTCCGCCCATGATCCAGCGCTACGTCTCCAAAGTCAGCGGCCCTCTGCTCGACCGCATCGACATCCACATCGAAGTTCCCGCCGTCCAGTACAAGGAACTCCGCGGCGGCGCCAGCTCCGAAGGTTCCGCCGAAATCCGTGCCCGCGTCCTCGCCGCCCGCGAGATCCAGCACGCCCGCTTCCTCGAAACCCCCGTCCGAACCAAGGGCTCCCCCCGCGCTCCCAGTCGTGCCATCTTCGCCAACGCCCAGATGTCCACCCAGCAGATCCGCACCTTCTGCGAGCTCTCCACCGACGCCGAGCGCCTGCTCGAGCGCGCCATGCAACAACAAGGCCTCAGCGCCCGCGCCCACGACCGAATCCTCAAGGTCGCCCGCACCATCGCCGACCTCGAAGCCGCCCCCTCCATCACCGTCCCCCACATCGCCGAGGCCATCCAATACCGCACCCTCGACCGCAGTTACTGGTCATAAATATTGATCTGGATCAACAAAAATCCCATTTTTAGTAAAACCTGCCCGGTAATGTCCCAAAAAAAGGATTGACCTCCATGGCCGCAGGCGGTATCGTGCAGAAGGTAGGTATTAAGGCATACGCTCCTCCCGTAAACAACTCAGAGCTATACTTTGGTCTTGGTTCGGCTGTTCAGCCGACTTCAACCCGGATTCTCCTTCCAAACTCGTCTTCTCCCGTATCTGAGAGACTTCCTGTGATCAGACGGGGCGATCAATTTGTACCTTCGCCACTAACTAGCGGCGAAACAATCACTTGCAGAGTCTGCCCCTGCAGAATAATTTCGATGCACCTGGACACCCAGAAATGCGTCTAACGTATTAACCCGGCTTGCTCCCGCCTTCCAGCCTCAGCAAACCCCGATGCATCCGAATCTTTGGCACTACCTCGATGCCCCACGGAGCCTCGCCCACCTTAGGAGACTTATCCATGCGTTCAGATCTGATTTTCGGTGCCCTCACGCACGTGAACAACCGCTACAAGCTTTGCCAGCTCGCTTCCAAAGCAACGCGTAAACTGCACAAGCCCAACACCCGCCTGCAGGACACCACCAATGAAGTTCTCGACCGTTTCAAAGACACCATCCCGATGGATACCACCACCGACGACGGCATCGCAGGGTTTGTTCCCCCCGCGCGCCGCGCCGCTTAAAAGATCGCCGCGCGACTTCGGTCGCGCGGCTGCGTTTTCCTCATCCCGTTCTGTTACGCTTTATCCAACTTCAGCATTTCATCTGTAACAAACTTCAATCATCCTCTTAGCTGTATCCCCCCGCCCAATCACTCCTGTATCTCATCTCTCGATGATGTTCCGTTCCAGCGTGATTCCGCACCCTCCCCCGCAAAACCCCATCCTGCAAAAAACTTATGGAAACTACTCAGGTACTCATGACCATCTCCGAGTTGAAAGAAAAGAGCATTGCTGAACTCGGCAAGCTCGCCCGCGCTCTTGAAATTGCCGGCACCAGTGCCCTGCGCAAACAAGACCTCATCTTCAAGATCCTCCAGGCCCAGAGCGAAAAAGAAGGCCACATCTTCGCCGAAGGCGTCCTCGAGATCCTTCCCGACGGCTACGGCTTCCTCCGCTCCCCCGACTACAACTACCTCCCCGGCCCCGACGACATCTACGTCTCGCCCTCCCAGATTCGCAAGTTCGATCTCAAGACCGGCGACACCATCTCCGGCAACGTGCGCTCGCCGCACGAAGGTGAAAAATATTTCGCCCTCGTCAAGATCGAGGCCATCAACTTCGAGTCCCCCGAAGAGACCCGCAACAAGATCCTCTTCGACAACCTCACCCCTCTCTATCCCCAGGAACACATCAAGATGGAGACCGTGAAGGACGCCATCCCCGGCCGCGTCATGGATCTGCTCTGCCCCATCGGCAAGGGCCAGCGCGGCCTCATCGTCGCTCCTCCACGCACCGGCAAGACCGTCCTCATGCAGTCCATCGCCAACTCCATCACGGCCAACCACCCCGAGATCGTCCTCATCGTCCTGCTCATCGACGAGCGCCCGGAAGAGGTCACCGACATGCAGCGCAGCGTCAAGGGCGAGGTCATCTCCTCCACCTTCGACGAGCCCGCAGCACGCCACGTCCAGGTCGCCGAGATGGTCATCGAAAAGGCCAAGCGCCTCGTCGAGCACAAGCGCGACGTCGTCATCCTCCTCGACAGCATCACGCGCCTGGCCCGCGCCTACAACACCATCGTGCCTCCTTCCGGTAAGGTCCTCTCAGGCGGCGTCGACTCCAACGCCCTGCAACGCCCCAAGCGTTTCTTCGGCGCAGCCCGCAATATCGAAGAAGGCGGCAGCTTAACCATCATCGCCTCCGCCCTCATCGACACCGGCTCGCGCATGGACGAAGTCATCTTCGAAGAGTTCAAGGGCACCGGCAACATGGAAGTGATCCTCGACCGCAAGCTAGTCGACAAGCGTGTCTTCCCGGCCATCGACATCCAGCGCAGCGGCACGCGTAAGGAAGAACTCCTCATCCCCAAGGACGACCTCCAGCGCACCTGGATCCTCCGCAAGGTCCTCAACCCGCTCAGCCCGGTAGAGGCCATGGAGCTTCTCTCCGACAAGCTAGGCAAGACCCGCAACAACCAGGAGTTCCTGCACAACATGAGCTCGCTGTAAACTCAGCCACAAATCCGGGTACCCCACATCTCGCCTCTGAGATGTGGGGTTTCTCTTTGCACCACCCATACCCTGTCATCTCGACCGTAGTGGAGAGACCTGCAGCTCGGTCCACACCCGCACTCTCTCGAACCCTCCGCGGCTTCAATTTCCGAACCGTAACTGGAGTATGCTTGCGACCATGCTCCGTGAACCCACCATCGATCTCGTTCTGCAGGAGTGTGCCGCATTTGATAACGACCCCTTCGCAGAGCTATCTGAGAAGGCCTTGGAGGAGCTCCGTTTACGGTTTCCTCGAAATACGGAAATCTCGCACATACTGCTGAAGGT
>DATCDL010000075.1:0-5891 GCA_036510715.1 Acidobacteriaceae bacterium | reverse complement strand
TGGCCGCGATCGACACCACTTCCCTGCTCGGGCTCCGTGATCGCGCCCTGATTGCCCTGATGGGCTACACCTTCGCGCGCGTCGGCGCAGCCACCGGTATGAAGGTCCAGGACTTCTATGTTCAGAAGCGCCGCGGCTGGGTGCGGCTCCATGAGAAGGGCGGCAAGGTGACCGAGCTTCCCTGTCATCACAACCTGGATCAATATCTCGAGGAGTGGATTGCGGCGTCCGGGCTCGGCACCGAACCCGAGGCGCCGCTCTTCCCTACCCTGCGCCATGGCCGGCTGACGAAGCGCACTCCCCTGCCCCAGGCCAATGTGCACATGCTGATTCAGCGGCGCGCCCGAGCTGCAGGACTACGAACCAAGATCAGCGCCCACAGCTTCCGCGCTACCGGCATCACCACCTACCTGCAGAACGGCGGCAAGCTCGAGATCGCCCAGCAGATGGTCGGCCACGAGTCTGCTCGAACCACTGGGCTCTATGACCAGCGCAACGATGAGATTGCCCTCGATGAGGTGGAGCGGATTGCCTTTTGAATTGGAGTTCGCTCGTAAGAAGCTGTCAAAAGTATCATCAGCGCCGGAGGTGTACACGGGAAATTCGAACTTGCAGAAAACACGTATTGCGGGAGCTTCGTTAATTATTTCCTGCTGAGCCTTCGTCTCGCCATTTGAGGTCGGCTTCAACCCGGCGGTCATTGGATCGCTGGACGCTTGCCGACATCCCGGTACTTTTTGGAAGTCTCACCCGAAGTAGTATCAATAAACGCCGATAGCTCGAATCGCGTAGGAGAGTGCCCTGGATGCGACAAGGGTTTACGAGAAGACCGAAAGTAGAGGAGCCCGCGGCGAACCACGAAAAGAACTACATCACTCCAGGCGGGATTGAACGCCTGAAAGCTGAGCGTCATTTTTTGCTTACGAAGGATCGTCCGGCGGTGGTGGAAGTGGTGGCGTGGGCTGCGAGCAATGGAGATCGCAGTGAAAACGCCGACTATCAGTACAGCAAACGACGACTACGCCAGATCAATGGACGGGTTTGCTTCCTGACAAAGCGAATCGAAGCCGCGGAAGTGGTAGACCCGGAAGCTCCGAGGACGGGGCAGCGGGCAACAAGGGCGTTCTTTGGAGCCACCGTGCGTTATGCGAATGCCGCGGGGTCAGAACGAGTGGTGAGCATCGTCGGCACAGATGAAGTCAATATGGACCGCAACCACATCAGCTGGGCGTCCCCGCTGGGGCGCGCACTAATGAGAGCGGCAGAAGACGATGAAGTGATTCTTCATGCGCCAGGCGGTACTGAGACCCTCACGGTGCTGGAAGTGCGGTACGAACGCATCTCGGTAGAACCGTTCGAAGTGCCGTCGGGGTCCAAAGTCTCGACCAAGAAACTTGATCGCTGACACCAACGAGCGAAGCTATCGGATACTGGGCGGCCGGAAAAGGTGAGTCCGGAAACGTTCTCGTCAGGAAAGATCGCTGACGAGAAGCCGACTTCGCGTTACTCATATCCTCTATGAGTGACTTGGCGATTTTGCATGAACTGACACGGTGCGGAGATGCGTCACAACGCTCCGTGGCTTCCGAAAACACCGACGGCCTCAACCGGTCTCGTTCGTGAGCAAACCGACTCTTCCTTTTTTTCTTCGAACGAGCACAATCAAAGCATCCTTACGCGGAGCGCCGCGTTGACTTACGACGGAGCTGAACTCATCAGCCGCTTTACCCGCACATCCAATTGCCGCTCTCAGGTAGAAAGGGCAACGCACATAGCGTTGCCCTTTAATTCTTCGCAGATAATCAACGATCGAATAGTCTCATGTCGTTTCCCGGATGAAAAAGGTTCCCCCAGGGGGAGCCGAACTCGTTGTCGCGTTGGCGAAAGTCAATTCAGATAGCCATTCGTAGGTGGGAGAAGTACATTATCTTGTGAGACGCCAGTCTTGTTTCGGATGACGGTGAAAACGTCCAATACCGTAGCAATATTGCGGATGTTCCCCGCAACGCTCGCAATCTCTTCGATACCAACATGTGTGTCCGCCAGGGTCTCAAGGCGTTCGCTCACCTGCCTCAATTGGTCAGCTTCCAACAAAATGCCCTCGAAAAGCCCCAAGTAGCTCGCATCTGTGTCGAAGTTCCCCGTTCCGGTCGTGTCCAAAATCACTTCGACGTCAGTGGGTATCCTCCCACTACTGGCGAGCTATGACCCCAGCAGGCTCCTGCGCGTACGCGACTGCGGAAGGTGCGAGTTGGAAAGCCGCATCTCTCAATATCAAACCTGACTTGGCTGGCAAGTTTTATTCTGTGATTGCTGCGGCCATAGTCGTGGGACTTGCACTGGATTTTGCCGGACTGAACGCTGACAAAATGCTATTTTGGTCGGCGATTCTCAATGGTATGTTGGCCCCCGCTTGTGATTATCGTTGTTCTGCTGACGAGTGATCGAAAAGTGATGGAAAACCGTACATATTCACGTGGCATGCAGCTATTAGCTGCGCCATCATCATGAGCGCAGCGGCAATCGGCCCGCTAACATCCCTGAGATGAGAGCATTGAAGTTGTTCGCAGAGATCGAGATCCCGGTCCTAAGATGAGTTGAACCGGTCACGCGGAGCTTACTGGACACTCGTACATGTTGCAGAGGCCCGGTCAGTTATTCCTCACGTTGCCGACGCCAAGGTCTGCGGGAAAGGCGTTCATGTCTCAGGCGTTGTAGGTCATAAATCTGATGTTGCATCCCGTTGAACGCGCAATCACGGTAATATACGGAACGCGACTTACCGGTTGGCCAGTAGATGTTGCGATGGACTGGGGACTGAAGCCTTACGCACTTCGATCTGGCCATCTCGTGCGCGAACTTCAAGGCATGGCTGTGGGTGAACGGCTGGACCGTCAAGTACGCAGCCATCTTCCAAGTTAAACCGGGAAGAGTGGTACGGACACACAATGGTGTTTTCAACCAGCCTACCCTCCGAAAGTGACGCCCCGAAGTGAGAACATGTGTCGGCCATAGCGAAGAGTCGGCCTCCGCGACGGACGAGAAAGACAGGTACGCCTTGATATATCGTTCTGGTTGGCGTGTCGTCGGCTAACTGTGATTGCGGGAAAACGGCAACAAAATCGTCCGGGAGGACCTGACCATCCGTGCGGTCAACGCCTACTCTGTGTTCATATACCATCTTGCCGCCAAGATGTGCGGCATAAGCAATAACTGCGTAACCGAATGCGCTGACGATGCGGCCGCTTCTGCGGGATTTCTTTCTTCGTAACAGCAGAGACGTTGCAAATAACGCAGTACCGCTAAGGTTCAGTAGTCCATGAATCAATCCGAGACGGCGGGCTGGCGGATCAACATCGGACCAATCCGTCATGCCGGTTACGGCGGCGCCTGCCGCTCCCACCAATCCGATGCAGATTGAAGCATCAGCGGCTAAGGCGAACTCCCGGCGGCCAAGCACCAAATCCAAGAGGTCGAAGACCATCGCGACGGTCCATGACCCGACGGGCAGGTCTGTGAGCACGACGTGCAACGGCTCGCCCAGCCAGGTACCGTTCAAGAAATTCCTGAGCTTTTGTGCCTCGGGCGATCCATTGGCGTAAAGAGCTTTATCGAGTAAACCCTGTAGTCTTTCATCCACTGGAGGTTGTGGTGTCCCATTCGGCGACGTGCGACTAGGGTCAGCTGCCATCACATTATCTCCGTCAGCACGGCCTCGATTTTCCATGTTCTGTTTGATGCCTTCCACGGCGGCGTGATTGAGAAGTTATTGGCGAGGGCAAATAATGTCTTGGAGCAGGCACCTGGGCGTTTTCGGTCATGGGTTCAGGATGAGGCCTCCGGCGGGGCGGAAGGCCGTGGAGTGTGCGATGTGTTCGCCTTCGCGGTCGCCGTGGGTTGACTTGATTCCTTTGGCCAAGTAGACCGGGAGTTCGGGAAAAGGCCTGCAGACCAGCCTCTGTGATTCGGAAGGTGCGCAGCCCCGGCACGGAGGCCTGTCCCCGAAGCTTCATGATCTGCATCTTGCGGACGACGGAGTTCCTATCCACTTGTTGGAAGAGCCAGAAAAGACCATCGGCAACGGTAAAGACGGGATTACTGTTTCGGCATGTTCCCGCTCCCATAGGGACCACTTACTACAGCGCACCCCCCGCGATGGTGGCTGCGATGCGACAGATGTTGCTGGCTGCCAATGTGGATGAGGACGACATACGCACGGAGGAATTCTCCGGTTACTGAACTTCACCCCGATTCTATTGGCATCTAATCATGTGAGGCACGACCGATGAAAGTTCAAGTAACAATCACGCGCACCGACACAGGAGCTAATACGAACATCAGATCGGACTCAGGTGAGTCGAGCAAAGACTACTCCTCTTGGGGGGATGCCCTGACTGAGGCTGAGCGCTCAGGATTCATCAATGCAGTCGAGTCGACGGCTGCGAAGGTTCTTCCGCCAGGATTCCCATTGCACACGAATGCTGAAGTTGATTCTTCCGCGTTCACCAGTCAGGGCTTTGTAGCCGGGAAAAGATTGCCACCGCAATAATCTCTCCACTGCATTCGCTCACACGGAGACTTGCGACACCGTTTGAAACGCTTGTTTATAGCATTACAGTCACGGTCAGAAGGTGTCCTCGCCGACCAGTCTACCTTCCGAAACAGGCCCACTGAATCGCATGACCGAGCTATTAGGAGCAGAGACAATGAGCAGAAAGCAGAAGACGAAGCACTTCACGGTTGGCGATCACGTTAGTTGGAACTCGGAAGCCGGGCGCGTCAGCGGCACGATTACAAAGGTGGTAACGTCCGAGATCGAATTTAAAGGATACAAGGTTCATGCAAGCAACGATGAACCTCAATACGAGATTAAGAGCAATAAAACGGATCACATCGCAATGCACAGAGGCTCGGCGCTCACCCGGTTATGAAGGTGAAAGGGTCCGTTCTGAACGAGCATCACGTTGCTGGAACAATCTCGGTGCAAGCCTTGAAAAGGACGATTCGCCTCACTGCTCAAGAGAAGGCGCATGAACTCGGCGCGAGCAAGCAGACTTCCCAGTGCTAATGTCCTCGGTGAGTGACTCGTCGATTAAGCACGCATTGAGCCCTGAATAGCGACCTTTTGCCTTTCAGGTGGGTTGTGGTCATCGGAAATGGGGTCAAGGGCAAGGACTGGCAGGATGATGGAAAACGTTGTTCCCTGTCGCTTGCATGTGGACGATCGAACCATGATAGATCCGCCATGCTTTTCGATGATCTGACGGCAGACCCAGAGGCCGAGGCCATTTCCAGTCGAACCTTTAGTCGTGAAAAACGGCTCAAATATCTTCGGTAGCGCGGCCGGGCTGATTCCTTGGCCATTGTCGGCGATCGTAATCCGGATGCGTAGGCTTCCATCGAAAGGGTTTCGCGACCTGGAAGCCCGCAGAGTGACCCTGCCGCCTTCCCCAAGCGCATCCAGACTATTGAGCACCAGGTTCGAGATCACTTGCCGGAGTTCACCGAAGATCGCCGTGATCTGTAGCTGACGATCGCACTGTTTCTCTATGATGACCTGTGTAGATATCAGCTTCGCTTGGAGTAGGTCGATGACGGAATTGAGCAGAGTGACAGCGAGAAAGGTCGTCGGCAGGGACGACTCGCGATAAAACCCCAGCGTCTGACGGGTGATGTGCGCGATACGTTTCAGCTCGTCGTCAGCCATCTTCAGATACGCATGGACCGGTGCTGGGATGTCGCCTGTGGTTTGTGCAAGGAACAACAGATTCATCACGGCTGCCAGAGGGTTGTTGATCTCATGTGCGAGGACCGCAGCCATGCGTCCCGCAGAGGCCAGCTTCTCGCTGCCGATCAGCGCCTCTTCTGACTTCTTTCCCAGGATGATCGCT
>DATCDL010000074.1:0-10443 GCA_036510715.1 Acidobacteriaceae bacterium | reverse complement strand
ATTGGCTTCGAAGGCGATGGGTAGCGCGGCGTAGGCTTGGAGGGCATGAGCGTGGGAGGGTTGGGGCGCGCGCGGGGTCTGGCAGGCGGCGGAGAGTGCTGCGAGGAGCAGGAGTGCGGCGCAGGTAGTGGCTGGCGCGAGGGTCCCGCGGGGTTGTGCGATGGGTTGGTGAATGCGGGCTCCGCTGCTCATGGTTCAGCCTCCTGCGCCCTTCCTTTGTTTACCTGGCTTGAGGTTAAGGGGCTGTGACGGGAGTGCCGCTTGAAAAGCTGATCATTACCGTTACGGCGACTGTCTGGTTTGCGCCGTACGGAATCGCCGGCGAGATCAACGTCCCCGTCAGCGGTTGCACCGAGCCGTTCTGCTGGAGGCAGCCGGTCAGCGTGATATTGGTGTTGGTGCATCTTGCCTGTGAGGTCGTGACGCCTCCAACGCTGCCGGCAGCGACGGCAACCACACCGCCAGTCAAGATCACCGAACCTCCTAACGCGGAAACCGAAAGCGTC
This sequence comes from Acidobacteriaceae bacterium, assembly GCA_036510715.1. GTDB lineage: Bacteria > Acidobacteriota > Terriglobia > Terriglobales > Acidobacteriaceae > Granulicella. The sequence continues at coordinate 9,937 of DATCDL010000074.1, read as the reverse complement.
TGCGGGCACGCCGCCGCATTCGTTCCGGGGCCGCTGCAAAAAACCGCTATTGCTCCGCCGAATACCGACGAGACGTCGGACGGGATCGTCACGGCGCCCACTGCGTCGCCTCCCGTCGACGAAATCACGCAGAAGGTGATGCCAGAGACACAGGACACAGGAAGCAGCAGTGCGAATTCGCCGGGCACGGAGTTTCCGCTCAGGATATTTGCAAGGATTACGCCGCCGCTGGGCTGTTCCAGGTTGTTCTCAAACTCGCGGTGGGTGACCACTTTGCCGTCTGGATTGCGGACCTCGATAATCCAGTGTCCATGCACCGTAATGCCTTCGTGGTTGCCGCGAGGCTCGGCTGCGGGGTGGGCTGTGGGGTGGGCCTGGGTAGTTGCTGAGGCGGCGGCGACGGCGCTGTGAGCAGGTGGAGGTGGGGTGGTGGCGGACTGGGCCTGGGAGAGGATCGCCAGGTTGTGCAGAAGAGCGGAGAGAAGCGCCATGCGGGCGCAGGAACCGGTAAGGCTTTCGAGACGACTGGCTTGCATACGACCTCCCTTATGCGTGCCGCCGACGGCGAGGAGAGTCCGGAGACGGACGCTTCTCGGATGAGGCGGGACTGCGTGCGAGTGTGGTCTTTGGATGCGGGAAGAGCAATAGACCGGGGCTGTACTTTGTCTGTACTGTTACTGAACTGCTGGAGTTTGCTGGCGAGAACGCGGGCGGATATTGCTGGCGGGGGGTTTGCGGTGTAGGCTGTTGGCACAGAACCTAGAACCTGGCATCTTTCGTTGACTTACTTTCCGAAGTAAAGAGTCGGCCCCATGGTTAGTCGTCCCATCTTGAAGTTCGGACCGTATGAGGTGGATCTCTCCCAGGGAGAGTTACGCAGGGACGGGGTGCGGGTGCCAATGCAGGAGAAGCCGCTGCGACTGCTGGCGGCGGTGGCGGAGCGGCAGGGTGAGGTGGTGACCCGCGCGGAGTTGCAACAACATCTTTGGAAGGGTGAGGCGTTTGTCGACTTCGACAATGGGCTGAATACGGCGGCGCGCAAGCTGAGAATTGCGCTCGGGGATGAATCGGATTCGCCGCGCTACCTGGAGACAATCCCGCGCCGAGGCTATCGGTTTCTGGCTCCGGTGGAGATTGTGCAGGAGACGATTCCGGGACCGCAACCAGCGCCGGAGCTTGCGGCTTCCCCGCCCTTGCCGGACGCCCTGCTGCAGACCGCGCCTCGACACCGGTGGAGGCGTACAACGCTGATGGCGGTGACGGTGCTGATCGCTGGGAGCGCGGTGGTGATGTGGCTGGTGTACAGCCGCCCGGTCTTTTCCTTCAACGCACGCGATTCCGTGCTGATCGCGGACTTTGAGAATCAGACCGGCGATCCAAGGTTCGATCAGGCGCTGGAAACCGCGTTCACTGTAAGTTTGGAGCAGTCGCGCCACGCCAACGTCTTTCCGCGCGCCCGGCTGGGGTCGGTGCTGGCCTTGATGGGCAAGCCTCCAGACCAGAAAATTACTCCAACGCTGGGGCGTGAGATCTGCCAGCGCGAGGATATCCGTGGACTCATCGCATCGAGTATCACCCGCACCGGAGAAGAATATGCTCTTTCCGCCGAATTGATCGATCCGCAATCGGGTGACACCGTGCGCTCTTACTCAGAGCGTGCGTATGGTGAGGGTCACATCCTCGACGCCCTCGATGTGATCTCGGCAGACATTCGGCACGATCTGGGCGAGTCGCTCTATCAGATTCACAAGAACACCAAACCTTTGCCGGAAGTTACAACTTCTTCCCTGGACGCCTTGAAGGAATATGCAGACGGAACCACGCTATGGCACCAGGCAAAATATCAGGACGCTGTAACACTGTTTCGTGCAGCCATCCAGGCGGATCCCAATTTCGCCATGGCCCACGCGTCACTGGGTAATGCCTATTACAGCTATATTTACAACGAATCGCAACTGGGCAACGAGGAGTATCAGAAGGCACTCGCGCTGGCGTCCCGAGTCACCGAACGCGAGCGGATGAATCTTCAGATCAACTATGCGGACAGCCAGGGACACGTTGAGGAAGCAGACCGGCTTTACCAGATCTATCTGAAGCGTTACCCGGATGATTGGGTGGTGCTCTCCGGCTATGCACGGCTTCTGCGTACCCATGACCGCGCCACTGAAGCCATCGAGCAATACCGGCAAATGCTTCGCGTCGCTCCCAACGACCCCCGAACCCACGTGGAGCTCGCAACAGCTTACAGGACCCTGAGCCGCTATCAGGACGCGATTGGCTTCTACAAGCGGGCCTTTCAGATCGATCCGCTTTATCTGAACGCAGGCGACGTCAGCCGAGAGTACGGATTCACTCTGGTGCAAGCCGGACAAATCGGAAAAGCAGAGATGTTGTTCTCCTCGCAACTTGGAAATCTAAAAACACGCGAAACCGGATTGCGATCTCTTGCGCTCCTCGACCTCTATGAGGGGAAATACTCAAAGGCGCGTCCACTGCTGGAAGAGGCTCTGGCATATGACGAGGGGCTCAAGACTGAGCCTGTAAGCGTGGCGCGCGAACATCTGCAGTTGGGCATTCTGGCGGCGGGCGAAGGAGATACTCGAGAGGAAAAACGTCAGCTCGATTTCGTGACGTCGAATTTGAGAGCCCTGTCGCCGAAGGTCGTCCTTGGCGCGATGGCAGGATCGGAGTACTTGCGGGCCGGGATGCCGCAAGAAGCGGAACAAATCGCTACCATCATCACACCCGCCGTCGATGGCAGCAATCCGGAACAGCTGGCCTACGCGCATTTCCTCAACGGGGAAATTGCGCTGGGCCGGGGCGAGAGCGACAAAGCGATCCGGCTATTGGATCTCTCACGGCAGGAGAAAATCCTCCCCTACAACTTGGAAGGTCTGGCGCGGGCCTACCAGCAATCGGGAAAGATCCCCGAGGCGGTAAGTCAGTATGAGAAATACATCGCGAGTCCGCACGCCACCCCCGGTTGGGAGCCACAACAGCGATGGCTCGCCGCCCATTACACCCTGGCAGCCGACTATCTAGTGCTGGGAAATCCCGTCAAAGCACGAGAGGCTCTCAACCCGCTTCTCGTTCTATGGAAGGATGCGGACCCTAACCTGCCGTTGCGCAGGCAGGCTCTTGAGCTCAATGATCGCTTGCGATAATTCGCTGGAGAGGCATGCGCAAATCAAGCTGCACGATCTCGAAATGCAAGCCATTCATCTCCAGGGCAATACACACGCTCACGAGAATGTTTCCTCGAAGGCGCATCTTATCCGAAATCAAACATCATCAGTACGAAAGCGAACAACGCCACAACACCCTGCGACACGATCTCCACCTGTTTCAGCCGGCTTAGTCGGTGAGTGGCTCTGCTGACGCAAACATCAGAACCCCAAATGGTAATTGTGGGACGGTCCGAGAGGAGAGGACCGAGAACACGATTGCTCAGTTGTTTGATGGTGTAGCGCGCGCCACGTCCCTTACCGATCTGCACGATATAGTTTTGCTCCGCCAGCTTCTTCACATGCACCTTGGCGGTCGGCCAAACAGATCGGCAACGAGCACTTCGGCGCCCACGATCTGTGCCGCACCTGCGCCAAGCTCTGCCGCAAGAACGGCGACGACCTCGAGCAGATCATGTTCCTGCTCGGGCACTCCTCGATCCGGACCACGAAGCGATATCTTGGATCGCAGCAGGAACTGGCTCTAGCGGTCAAGGATGGTCTGGGCTTCTAATCCAGTTGCCCGGTTGCACCTAAACCCCGGAATCTGGTTATTCCTTCTGATTCACCGCACTTAAAAGCCAAAATTCCAAGCTGATAACATTAGCCTGACTACCCCAAAGGAGTCTCGATGTGGATTGTCCGTCTCGCGCTTAGGAGACCGTACACCTTTGTCGTCCTGTCGCTGCTGCTCTTTACCCTCGGTCCCGTGGCGATACTGCGCATGCCGGTCGATATCTTCCCCAATATCGATATCCCGGTGATTACTGTTGTGTGGTTTTATGGTGGGTTGTCCCCTGAGCAACTTTCCAACCGAATCGTTCTGCCCTTTGAGCGCGGCATAACGACGACCGTCAATAATATCGATCACACCGAATCGCAAACGCTGAACGGCCTTTCTGTCGTCAAGATATTCTTCCAGCCAGTCGTCAATATTTCGCAAGCCCTGGCACAGGTCACTGCGATTGCACAGACGGGGATAGGCCAGGACCCGCAAGGCACAACGCCCCCCTTCATCATCCAGTACAACGCCTCCAGCGTGCCGGTATTAGAGCTGGGGCTGTCCGGAAAAGGACTTACTGAGCAACAACTAAATGACTTCGCCAAGAACTTTGTCCGGACGCAGCTCGCCACGGTGGAGGGAGCGGCGTTGCCGTGGCCTTACGGTGGCAAACAGCGCCAAATACAGGTGGATATCAACACGCAGAAACTGCAAGCCTACGGGCTCTCCGCCTCCAACGTTGTGGGTGCCATCAGTGCAGGGAATATTATCTTGCCGGGCGGCGACGTGAAGATTGGGCATCTCGACTACGAGGTGGAGACCAACAGTGCACCTACCTCCATTGCAGCGCTGAATGATCTACCGATCAAGACCGTCAACGGCGCCACCGTCTATATCCATGATGTCGGGAATGTGCGGGATGGATTTCCTCCTCAGACAAATATTGTGCGCATCAATGGACAGCGCGCTTCACTCCTGACCGTTATGAAGATCGGTAATTCTTCGACACTGGACATCATTAAGAAAATCCGTGCGGAATTACCATCGATCCTCTCCCAATTACCACCCGCACTGCGAATCGAACCGATCGCGGATCAGTCGATCTTTGTGCGAGGGGCCATCAGGGGCGTCGCCAGTGAAGCAATCATTGCCGCTTGTCTCACGGCGGCCATGATTCTCATCTTCCTGGGCAGCTGGCGCTCGACGCTCATTATTGCGGTGTCAATTCCCCTATCGATCATTTGCTCGTTGCTGATGTTGGGGGTGCTCGGCGAGACCATCAACATCATGACGCTTGGCGGGCTGGCCCTTGCAGTCGGCATTCTGGTGGACGACGCGACCGTAGAGATCGAGAACATTAACCGTAACCTCGAAGAGGGTAAGGTGGTCGAACAAGCGATCATCGATGGTGCCGCGCAGATTGCGGTGCCGGCCTTTGTTTCGACGCTTGCGATCTGCATTGTCTTTGTTCCGATGTTCTTCCTCGGTGGGGTCGCGAAGTATCTCTTTGTCCCCTTGGCCGAGGCTGTTGTCTTCGCAATGCTCGCCTCCTACTTCCTCTCGCGGACCATCGTCCCGACGATGGCAAAGTACCTGCTGAGGGGGCATGAGCACGATCGCGTCGATCAGGCAAAGGCCAGTCGCAATCCGTTTATCCGCTTCCAAATCAAGTTTGAACACTACTTTGAGAGGCTTCGCATCTGGTACCACGGTGTCCTGAACATCTGCCTCGAACACCGTGCTGTCTTCCTTCTCTCCATCGTCGCGTTCTGGGTTGTCTCGATAGGCGCGTTATATCCATGGCTCGGTCAGGACTTCTTCCCTTCTTCCGATGGTGGCCAATTCAAGTTGCACGTTCGTGCCCACACCGGAACGCGCGTTGAAGACACTGCCCGGCTCTGCGACCAGATCGAGGATGTCATCCGCAAGGAGATTCCTCAACGGGAGCTGGGCACGATCATCGACAACATTGGGATTCCATACTCAGGCATGAACCTTTCGTATTCGAACTCGGCCCCCGTTGGCACCGCAGATGCGGATATCCAGGTAACGCCTGCCGAAAAGCATCGGCCCACCGGCGAATATACCCAAGCATTGCGCGACAAGCTTACTCGGGAATTTCCCGGAACGGAGTTCTACTTTCTTCCTACCGACATGGTGAGCGAGATTCTTAACCTGGGTCTGCCGGCGCAGATCGATGTACAGGTGGTCGGGCAGGCGGTTGAACGGGACCACGAGCTGGCCGAACATATGATGCAGCAGATTAGTCAGGTGCCGGGTACAACCGATCTACGCATCCAACAGCCGTTCAACTTGCCGACATGGACGATCAATGTCGATCGTACGCGAGCGCAGCAGGTAGGTTATAGCCAACGCGATGTGGCAAATGATGTGCTGACAAGCCTGAGTGGCAGCTTTCAGACATCGCCAACCTTCTTTCTGGATCCTAAGAATGATGTGAGCTACAACATTGCGGTGCAGACGCCGCAATATGACGTGCGGAATCTGCAGCAGCTTGAAAACTTCCCGATTGCCACGACCGGTTCCGCGCAGCCACAGCTTCTCGGCAACCTTGCATCGCTTGTTCGTGGCACAGAACAAGCTACAGTCAGCCACTATGATGCACGACCTGTCATCGATATTTATGGCTCGGTCGAGGGAGCTGATCTCGCAAGTGTTGCAGGCAGAATCGATAAAATCGTCAAAGACAACGTACCCGGGGAGCCACGCGGTACTGAGATCCGTGTGCGCGGCCAGGTTCAGACCATGCACACTTCTTTTGCTGGCCTCGTCCTCGGTTTGCTCTTCTCAATCGTTCTCGTCTACGCTCTCATTGTTGTCAACTTCCAGAGTTGGCTGGACCCATTCATCATCATCGCGGCGTTGCCGGGTGCGCTCGCAGGCATCGTGTGGCTGCTCTTCCTCACAGGAACCCACATTAGCGTTCCCGCTCTTACGGGCTCTATCATGTGCATGGGTGTGGCCACGGCGAACTCTATCCTGGTCATCAGCTTTGCGAAAGAGCAGATGGAGCTTGGACTCAGCGCGACGGAGGCTGCGTTATCAGCCGGCTTCACTCGGTTCCGTCCTGTCATTATGACGGCCTTGGCGATGATCATCGGTGTGGTACCCATGGCGCTTGGACTGGGCGATGGCGGCGAGCAGAACGCACCGTTGGGGCGCGCCGTAATTGGTGGATTGACGCTCGCAACTTTGGGCACGTTGACCTTTGTTCCGGCCTTCTTTTCTCTCATGCACCGCAACAACCCGCCTTCGCAGCCCCAACCGGCAGATTCTCGGAATGGGACACGCGCATGAGTGATCAAACGGCGCTTGCAGTAGCGGACACAACACCGATGACTCATAGGGAGAGCGCACGATGAGCTCAGACGAGCACAACTTTTATGAAGTAGATCCAGCAGATGCTCCAGCTTCGAAGCACTCCGCCATTCACGGTTCCGAGCAACTGAAGCGTGAGAACCCAAAGGTCTCGCCCGGATCACTGCTGATGGTAGTCGTTGTCGTTCTCATCGTGTTGGCCGCACTCGCCATCTTCGGAATCCTCCGGCGAATGCACGCAGCCACCGATCTGAAGAAGTACACCGATACGGACTCTGCCCCCACGGTATCTGTGCAACTGCCCGTCCTGCAGCAGAGCGCGAATGAGATTGTGCTACCGGGAAACATGCAGGCGTTCACGATGGCGCCCATCTACGCACGAACAACGGGCTACGTAAAGGCGTGGTACCACGACATCGGCTCCCACGTCAGCAAGGGTGAGCTGCTTGCCGTTATTGAGACGCCGGAGTTGGATCAGCAACTCGTTCAGGCCAAAGCAGACCTTGCGACCGCGCAAAGTAATGCCGCGATAGCCAAGACGACCGCGGACCGATATAAAGACCTGGTCTCACAAAATGCGGTCTCTCAGCAGGACACGGATAACATGACCTCGCAGTTGGAAGCAAGAAACACGGAGGTGAATTCTGCGATTGCGAATGTGCATCGGTTAGAGGAACTGCAGTCCTTCGAACGGATCGAGGCACCCTTCGACGGCGTCATTACCGCGCGCAATCTCGATATAGGCCAACTCATCACCGCGACCGGAAGCACGGTCACTCCAGGCGCTGGCGTCGTCTCAGGCAGCAAGGAGATCTTCGATATCTCTGCGATTCGTACCCTTCGTGTCTACGTCAACGTGCCGCAGATCTATGCCCCCGATGCGAAGAACGGCGTGATTGCGACGCTGACCGTGCCGCAATATCCCGGACGCACGTTTACAGGCAAGCTGGTGCGATCGTCCAATGCAGTAGACCCGGCGACGCGAACACTCCTTGCCGAGGTAGACGTAGATAACCGCGCTGGTGAACTATTGCCAGGCAGCTATACAGAGGTTCATCTGCACACGACGAGCCCAGTGCCGGTGCTGATTGTGCCAGTCAACGCCGTAATTCTGGATCCGGACGGTTTGCATGTTGCAACAGTGGATGCAAATAACACGATTCACCTGGTGCACGTGATAGCGGGACGCGACATGGGTTCCTCGATGGAGATAGTGAGTGGGCTGAAGCCGGAACAACCTATCATTGCCAATCCGCTGGATTCTTTGACCGACGGAGAGAAGGTTCGCGTGGTGAGCCAGAACCGTGCCCCAGGAGCAAAACCATGAGAGCGCCTAATCTCCCGACGACAGGAGCGTTGCTCGCACTGCTGGCGCTGGGCGGATGTAAGGTGGGGCCGAACTACAAGGCTCCCATCATGCCGGCTCCGCCCGAATACAGCGACAACGGGCACAATGGAGATTGGGCTGCAGCCACTCCCGCTGACCAGACGGATCGTGGAGCATGGTGGGCGGTCTATAACGATGCTGAATTAAACAATCTGGAACAGCGATGCGCAATGGCGAACCAGGATATCGAGGCAGCCTTGCATGCCTACGAACAGGCGCACGACCTGGTGCGAGAAACCCATGCATCGCTCTATCCGACAGTGTCTATCGGTGTCTCTGCCATTCGGAATCAGGGCTCCCGCAATGATCCGTTGGCATCTCCCACCTCAAAGCTAAACTATTGGGATTTTCTTATCCCTCTCGACATTTCCTGGGAGCCGGATCTATGGGGAGGCATTCGCCGGCAAATTGAGTCGAGCGCTGCAAGTGCGCAAGCATCGGCGGCTGATCTCGCCAATACACGCTTAAGCTTGCAGGGCATGCTCGCTGTCACTTACTTCCAGTTGCATGGACTCGATCTACAAGCGCAGTTGCTTCGCGCAACGCTCGATGACTATACCCAAATGTTGCAGCTTACTCTGGACCGCAAAAAACAGGGCCTGGACTCCGATATCGATATAGAACAGGCAAAGGCGCAGTTGGAAGAGACGCGAGCTCAGCTAATCGATCTGGGTGTGCAACGCGCTCAATATGAGCATGCAATTGCGGTGCTTGTGGGCACCCCCGCGACGGGATTTCATATTGCTGAACGACCGCTGGCCGGCGATCCCCCTACAGTGCCGACTGGGATTCCATCGCAACTGCTCGAGAGACGTCCGGATATTGCGGCTGCAGAGCGTCGCGTGGCGGCGGCGAATGCATTGATCGGTGTTGCGAAATCTACTTACTTCCCGACACTTACGCTGGGCGCATCCGGCGGCACGGATAGCGACCTGCCAAGCAAGCTGCTCAGTCCTGCTAGTACGGAGTGGAGTGTCGGGCCTTCCATCAATGAGACGATCTTTGACGCTGGGCGGCGGAGGGCACAGGTCGCTTATGCACTGGCGCAACGCAAACAGGCAACAGCGCTATACCGTGAGCAGGTGCTCTCTGCGTTCCGCGATGTGGAGGACCAACTCGCTGCGCTGCGCGTGCTGGAAGATGAGGCGACGGTAACGGCGCGCGCAGTGGATGCGGCGAAGAAAAGCACCGCGCTTTCAACGCTGCGGTATAAGCGCGGTCTTGCTGCATACCTTGAGGTGCTGACCAATCAAACGATCGAATTGAACGATGAGAGGTCAGCGGCTGCTTTGATCTCGCGGCGGATCGTGGCGAGCACACAATTGCAGATGGCGCTTGGCGGAGGATGGAGTTCGACACAACTCCCCAAAAATTAGCGGAGATTTAAGTTTCCGCGAACGCCACGCTTCTCACTGCGCCCGCAATAAGAGGACGTTCGATCCCCCTGCGAGACGGCGTCAAGCGGCACACCGTCATTCTCGTCCG
>DATCDL010000073.1:0-3797 GCA_036510715.1 Acidobacteriaceae bacterium | reverse complement strand
AATGCTCGCAGTCCTTTTGCTCGCCGGATGCGAGACATCGACGGCGTTAAACAAGATCCACATCGGAATGACAAAGGCGGAGGTGCAGTCGATACTGGGCACGCCTGACAGCACAAGCGCCCAGGCAAACGTCGAGTACATGACGTATTACCTCAGTTCCGACGCCGGATACGGGAGGGATCAGCCGTACATGGTCCGCCTGGTCAATGAGAGGGTTGAGTCGTTCGGCAGATTTGCACAGCTTTTCGACCTGTATAACCGGCCCGTCACCAATGCCACGCCGGGTCAGCCAAATTTTCCGCAGCTAGGGCTCACTTCAGCGGCCGCTTCGCTGGCCGGTGCGCCTGCCCCCGGAAGCATCGGGCCGTCGGCCAAACCCGACCTGGTGGCTGAGCTGGCGAAGCTCAAGGAGCTTAGGGACCAGGGCGCGTTGACTGACGATGAGTTTCAGAAAGCGAAGGCGAAGCTTCTCTCGCAGCCCTGATTTCAATCGAAGGCGGTGCCAGATCCCCAATTTTGGTATTCCCAACGAGTGAAGCCACGCATAACGCCAGCCGCCGTATCACTCGCCTGCCTGCTTCTCGTCTGCTGCGAATCCAATCCGACGAACCTGTCGGCTGCGAAGGCGCCGGTTGCCGCCGCGACGCCCAGCCAACAGGCTTTCCCGCAGGCGTCAGACTCCTCCGCTAAGCTCAACGACATACGGATCGGGATGACCAAGGAGGAGGCGCTCTCTATCATGGGCGCACCCGACAGCATGAGCGCCCAGGCGAATGTGGAATACCTGACCTACAATCTCCTGAACTCGGGCAGCGACTATGAAAGGCACCAGCCCTACATGATTCGGCTACTGCACGGCAGGGTCGAGTCGTTCGGCCGGCTTTCGGAACTCACCGACATATACAATCGACCGGCTACCAATGCGACTCCGGAAGCGCCGGATTTCCCGCAACTGCGGCTCGCATCTTTAGCGGGCGCGCCTGTCGGGACCTTATCAAGTGGGGCGGGATCGCCACAGACCGACTTGGTTGGGGCATTGGCGAAGCTTAAACAGCTGAAGGACCAGGGTGCCTTGACGGACGAAGAATACGCGAAGGCGAAGGCGATGCTCCTGTCCCAGCCCTGACAGCAGTCTGTCCCTTAAATGGACTGTTCCGGCAGGATCGGCCATTAGCCATCGACCGTTTTTCTTCAATCGCATTCGACACGCTTTGCGTCTGCGTGCGCCAATGCCCAGAGCTTGAACGTCCCGCAAAAAGGCCATTGATTATCCAGCACCATGTCCAGCGGCCGGAAAGACGAATTCGATTTTGCTGGCTCCAAGCCTTTCCTATTCGACCCGATTCTTTCTAGCACTAGCGCGGTCGGCGTAGCAAAGGCGCATCAAGGGCTTCCTCCAGGAAATCATCCCGCTTCGGATTCCAAGATTCGGAAGTCGCTAATCTGGAAGTTGACCGGAACTTCGCTGATATTTCTAACGCCGCTGATCACCTATTGGCCCACGATATTCCATTATTACGGTCTGCGCGACAGCTATTCCAATCTGCGCGAATCCCACGAGGAGCAGGGAAAACTCATCCAATTCTGCGCTTCCCATGCAAGGCCGATCTACGGATGGCTCCTCGAGGTCACGCTTCGCCGAATAGACACCATCCATCAGCTGCAATGGATACGATTGCTTTCGGCATTGTTGCTCGGGGCCGTTTCCCTCGCGACCTATCGGCTGGTGCGCAGGATCGGTTGGTCTGCAAGCTGCGGCCTTTTGCTGGCCCTTTGGCTCAGCCTGCTGCCTTCAGCACAAGTGGTCGCCGGATGGGCAATAGGGTGGCCTTACAGCGTCGCCGTTCTCACGGCTTTGGCAGCGTTCTTCTTTGCTGAAAGAGCATTGCGCCCAGAGCAGTCAATCCCGCAGGGGATCGGGGCAGTAGTGCTCGTTGCCACCAGCGCGCTAATCTATCAACCCAACGCTCTTTTCTACGCCGTACCCGTTGCGGCGGCGTTGGTCGCAAGGCGCACCTCTCGTCCAAGAGACGACGTGCATTGGGTGTTATGCCACGTCGTGGTTTTGACGGCAGGCCTTCTCGTGGCCTATTGTACCATTCAAGCCTGTTACTTGGCCGGGGTTTTCCACCGCTCCGCGCGAGTGGCTTTCGAGACCCATTGGCTTGAGAAATTCGCCTGGTTCTTGAAGGCGCCGCTTCCAAACGCCCTGAGTCAATTTGTAATCAACGACGACCACGGACGCGACCGCCCAGCGTATCTGGCTGGCGCGGCACTCTCTGGTCTCATTCTCTTTTCCGGAGCAGCGCTTGAGGCACGAAGCCGCGGCTGGAAACACGGATTGATTTGGCTGACCGGTCTGTTCTGCCTGCCGATACTCGCCTTTGCGATTAGCCTGCTCGCCGCCGAGAGATACTCCACCTACCGCACCATTTTTTCTCTCACCTGCGTGCTTCTTTGCTTTCTGCTGGCATCCTTGAGGCTGATGCTGGCGCGCGTTGGCTCCAGGACAAAACGGATTGCGGCGGCAGCCGTTATCGCGACGGCACTGATCGTGGCGCGGCGCCGGGCATTTGCGCTGCTGGCAGTACCCCAGGGGAATGAATGGCGCCTCTTCCTTGAAGGGGCAAAGAAGGTAAATCTCGCTTCGGCACGACCCAGCATTTTTGCGATCGAGCCGACCCCGGAAGATATCTCCACCACAACGATTTATCACGACGAATTCGGTTCTCTCTCATCAAATTCAGATTGGGTGCCGAAGGAGATGTTCAAGAGAGCGCTGCACGACCTGCATCCCGAAATGCCCAACCTGGACCAGCGTTATTGTTTTGCGTCGGGACCGAGGTTACCATCGGGCAGATTCGATGTCGTGATCGACCTGCGAACGCTCAGAAACCTGCGCACGAACGACTAAAATGGGCCTGTGGCTCGATTCATTCAGCCACCCGCCGGGTGTTCGAGAAAGGACCGGTTGTGGAACGGCTACCGATTCGTTGGAACGAAGATACCTTGACGTTCTACATATGCTACATGTAGGGATCCTAGGCATCAAATGGGCATCGATAAATCGGATCTCCTCCAAGGCACGCTCGACCTGTTGATTTTAAGGGTCGTGGCGATGGGACCAATTCACGGTTATGCGATCTCAAAGCGGATTCAGCAGATTTCCCGCGATGCCTTGCGCATCCAGCAGGGATCTCTTTATCCGGCGCTCCACCGCTTAGAGAAGCGCAAATGGCTAGGAGCGGAGTGGCGAGAGGCCGAAACCGGGAGGGAGGCCAAATTTTATAGCCTCACCGCCGAAGGCCGAAAACGTCTGCTTGTTGAGCATTCCGAGTGGGAAAGACTTTCGGCTGCCATCGGCTTAGTTATTCAGGCCACCCAGCTCTAAATTGCCAATGAGTTGGTTCTCGATTCTTTTCCGCCGTAAGAGCAGCGAGAACCAGTTAGATTCCGAACTGCGATTCCATTTGGAGGAGCAAGTGCGAGCGAATATCCGCCAAGGGATGGATCCTATTGAGGCTCGCCGCGAGGCGGCGCTCGAATTCGGAGGGATCGAGCAGATCAAAGAGGAATGTCGCGACCAGCGTCGAGGCATCTGGCTGGAAAACGCTTTTCAGGATTTGAGATACGCCGCCAAATCGCTGATGCGAAGCCCGGGATTTACGATCGTCGCGCTCATAACCCTGGCGCTTGGTATCGGCGTCAATGCCACGATGTTTTCAATTCTAAACACGATCTATCTGACGCCTCCTCCCTTTCTGGATCCCGAACGATTGGCGACTGTCTTCTACTCG
>DATCDL010000072.1:0-6379 GCA_036510715.1 Acidobacteriaceae bacterium | reverse complement strand
AGCGGTGACGATCGACTGATTCAGATCGAGGGTCGCTTTGGCCTGCGCCAGATCCTGCTGTGCCTTGATGTAGTTCGCCGGTACGGTGGACTGGATGGCCGTATCGTACGTGGCCCGGGCCGCGGTATAAGCTCCTTGATTGTCGAGAGCGGCGGCAGCCAGATCCGCGTTTTCCAGTGTGGCGAGAAGTTGTCCGGCTTCCACCTTACTTCCGCGCTGGACGTAGAACTTCTTCACCGGAGCGGAGATCTTCGGTGATATCGCTGCCTGCGCCAGTGGCGTCAGGATCGCGTCGGCAGCGATCTGATTGGAGACGCTTCCTCGCTCCGGGTGGGTGGCCTGGACATAGACCAGTGGCGCCGTGACCTCTTCCTTTTTATTGCAGCCGAGGGGTGTGAGAGCGGCGAGCAGCAGAAGTACTGCGGCTGCGGACGAGTGGATCGGGTGACAGCGGTCGACCATGGGTGCAGTCATCGTTAGAGGGTTCCTGTCAGCATCTGGAGGTTGGCCAGAGCGTTCTGATAACGGGCAATGCCGTCTTCGCGCGCATTTTCAGCCGTGGTAAGGGACGTTTCGGCGTCGACGACTTCGAGCACGGTCGCTTCACCATTGCTGTATCGCAGGCGAGTCAGGCGGAGGCTTTCGGCTGCGGTATCCGCACTAAGATTCAGGCTGGCGAGTTGATCGTGGGCCACGGTGGCCTCCGAGTAAAACTCTTCAAGATCGGCGATGAGGCGGCGTTGCGTGTTGGTGAGGATCGTGTGTGCGGTTTCGCGCTGGATCTTCGCCTGTCGAATCCGGTCGCGGGTGGTGAACCAATCCCAGAGCGGAATATTAAGCGCCGCCGACGCCGAGTAGCCTAGATTATCCGCCCCCAGGTCGTTGTGCATCGCGAACTGCGCCGCATCGAGTCCGTAGTTGTAATTAAGCGCAAGATCCGGTAGATAAGCGAGCCGGGCCGCGGTGACGTTGAGATTGGCTAGATGGGAGCTTGCGAGGGCGCCCTGAAGTTCGGGGTTGCGCTTCGCCAGCGCTGCTTCGACGTCTGCGCGGCTGGGCGGTGCCGGCAGGGTATCGGCAATGGCGAGGGTATACGGCTCGCGGGGGTCGGGGAAGAGAAGGACAGCGAGATCGAGACGTGCCTTGTCCGCGTTGAGCTTCGCATCCGCAAGATCGCGTTCTCGCTGCTGCTGGAGGAGTTGTGCCTTGACGACGTCCGCGTGGGCGACCTCCCGGGCGGTCTCACGTTGCTGGGTCTGCTTGGTAAAGCTCGCTGCTTCATCGGCGGCGCGCTGAGCGACTTGGACCTTTCGACCTGTAGCGAGTGAGTTGTAGTAAAGTCCAACGACTGTGGCGACCAGACCGCGCCGTGCAATCTCCAGCTCTGCGTTGGCGATTGCAATCCCGGCAGAGGCTTTACTGACCGCATTGAACTGCTGCGGCCCGATGGTCTCTGTAACGGAACCCTGGCTGATGTACTCGTGGACGGCATTATTGGCGATGAACCGGGGTGCGGAACTACTCCGGAGATTGGGCTCGGCCGCCCTGATCGGATTGACGATAAAACCTGCGCCGCCCTGCGTGTAGAGAAACTGGTTGCTGTACACAGCGCTTGGTAACAGCGCAGCACGCGCGATCGACCGGTCGAGTTTTGCGATCTTCGCCTGCGCGGCAGCTGCGGCGAAGGCCGGCTGGTTGGCAAGGGCGCGGGTGATCGCGTCGTCGAGCTGGATCGTAACGGGCGCGCCCGCCGGCAAGGAGGGCGAGTTGGCGGACGCCTGACTACCGACAGCACCCGCGATGGGCGAACGCACAGGGGCGCCTTCCGTCTGGCTGATTGCTCGTGCAACAGCAAAGCTCTGCAGCAGCACGGCAAGAACCGTGTGCCCAACAATGGAACGTGCGGTCATCATTCGTTTACAGGTTACGATGCCAAACCTTAATCTTTGCTGAACCCGCCAAATAGAAGATTCCAATCGTCCCTCTCATGGCAGCAGATCGAACGAGCCGGGAGCCAAATTGTCCACATCAACGATGTAGAGCAACCAGAGAACTCCAGGAGAACCGTGTAACAGCACCCGGCCCTCTACTTCGTTGGTTCCGAGTTCCTGGAGCATTTCCCGCTGAAGTCAATTGCCGCGCTTCTGCTATCGGAACGATAACAAATCACAAGAGGAGGGGGCTAGCCTCATGTTGGGCTAGCCCCTCGCGCAGCTGAATCATTGAAAACGTTGAAGGAAATGCCCGATCGATGACCGGCGCTGTGAGAATCAGCGGTGCGTCGTCCTCAGCGACCTAAAGTCAGAACAGGGCAGTGGGAGTTGGCGAGCACTTCGAACGCCCTCGTCTCCTTGAAGAATCCGCTTTGCGATCCTTCGTCAGTGCTCAGGACGATCCAATCAGCAGCGATTTCAGTCGCGGTCTTTAGGATTTCTGCTGCAACCTGACCGAATAAGACCTTGGTATGAACCACGGCGGTGTTCTCTGGCAGTTCCGCGATGACTTGACCAAGAGTATTTCGTGCCCAGGTGATGGATCGATCAGGATTTGTGCTGTCTACCTCGGACTTTTCCAACACATGTAAGAGCGTTAGCTCAGCTCCGTACGTGGTCGCGATATCGAGCGCCAATTTGCAGTTTTCCTGATAGCCGCCGACAAATGAAACAGGATGAAGAATCCTGCGAGGACTCGCGTGCCTGGCGCCATCCCGCACATGCGGGCCAACCACAAAGATAGGTACACCAACCTTGGTGATCAGTTCATGGGCAACCGACCCAAGCGCGAATTGCCGGAGCTTGCCACGCCCGTGTGTCCCCATGATCAATCTTGAACTATGCGATCTGCTGAGTTCCTCCCGGATGACTTCGCCCGCTCCACCAATCCTGACTGTCACGTCGCAGTGGATTCCCACCGCCGCCATCTGATGGACTGCATCGTCCAACTTCCTGCGCACCTCACGAACCAGCGTTGCTTCGTAGTCGCTCGGAACCACGGCTGTCTCAAGCGAAGCGACATAGAGAGGGTAGATCGCATGGGCCATCGTAACCTTCGAACCGCTTGCCTTAGCTTGAGCGATCACGTGCGGCAATAAGCAATCGAGATCGACCATGTCCGTCGCTACCAGGATGTGCTTGGGCGATGCCAGAATGTCTCTCGTTAGTACCTGATCACAGCTTTTCAGCATTTGTGCCACCTGAGTTACGAGCATATTTGTTTCCCGCAAGGGAAGACTGTATCCGAAAACACAAGCCAGTGTGCTCTGCGTCACATCCTACAACGCCGGCAGGGCTACAGTCCTTCAATTGAACCTCGTACAGAATGATCCGTGCCCATCGTTTGTGCCTCCGGAGGACCTGCTGGAGGTCCAGCCAAGCGGGTTATGCCCGATATAGGAGACCGGCGACCAGGCCAGAAAGGCGTAATACTTGCGCACCGCAACCAGGCCCTTCCAGCGACTCTCCATTATGGGAATCTATTGATCCGGGTGAGCCACCGGTTGCCGAGAAAGAACCAGACCACCCGTAGCAGAAATGCTCCCGCGAACGCGGAGAGGAGATGCACAAACCGCATCGCCCCGTGACGAACGCTGTTCTGCCTCCCGCAATCACATAAGGAGAGTGCATGTAATACCCTGTGATCGAGAGCGACAGGATCGTAACCACCATGAGCCAATGGCTGATTCGCACCGGCAATTCCCAGACATACATTCTCACCTGCCCTGGTGCAGGATTCCGTGTGCAGCTAATACCGTTTGCAACTCTACTTCACGTGATGGGTTCATGTGGGCATTCGAACTGTGCGAGAGCACGCTGTGACGCTAACGAGGTCTTATCAAATCGATGCGTCAAGCTGGCAGTAATTATTTCCATCGAAGAAGCCTTGCGATGTGACAGTCCTCACAGATAAGGACTTTCTTCGCAGAGTAGCTTCGTTCAGAGATTGTGGATTGCTCGTTACGCGAGTTTCGGAGCTGTTCGGGATTGCACCAGTCTCATCATGATTTGGATCGCGTCAAGGGAGTCCATTGATCAGATGGCTCCCGGAAGGATCCTAAATGGCACGGATTGTGATTGATCCTGTGACGCGGATTGAAGGACATCTCCGTATCGAAGTTGAAGTCGAGGGCAACAACGTCAGCGATGCCTGGAGTTCCGGCACTATGTTCCGAGGCATCGAGAAGAGCCTGCGCGGCCGCGACCCGCGCGAGGCATGGATCTGGGCCCAGCGCATCTGCGGTGTCCGCGCCACTGTGCATGCCTTGGCGTCGGTGCGTGCCGTTGAAGATGCGCTTGGGATTGAGGTGCCAGAAAATGCCACGCATATTCGCAATATTATCGAGCAGGCCGAGCAGGTCGAGGCCGAGGGTTCCGCCCTCAATCACCTCAACCGCGCCGGGCAGTCGACGCGATTCCTGCAGCACGCGGGCCGTCAACATGCCGACGGCATCGAAGAGACATCGCATCTTCTGGTGCTGGATGCTGTGGACTTCGGAGCTGCTCCAGGCATCCTCAAGAGCTTCCATGGCGAAGCGATCGCAAGGTTGCCGACATCAAAGAGTGTTCACCTGCTCGGACTACCCGACCTCATCAACGCAATGATCTTGATGGATGAACCGTCCATGGAGATGGTTCTTCTTGGAATACAGCAGGAGTCGACGATTGGGGAACCGTCTTGACTGCAAAGGTCGATGCGGCGCAGAGTAGTGTGCTCGAAGCCGCGCTCGAGCAAATCAGCGAGTGGGACGAGCAAATTTCGGGTGTCCAGGTAGACCGCATCCGCGCCTGATTCAGCGAGCAGGGGATAGGTGCGACTGAAACCCCGGGCAGCGTGGGACCTGATGATTTGCAAATTCAGCTCAACTCATCCAGACTATGGAAGTTAGGACGTTGATGCTCTCAAGGTGGTTGAACGGGTCCAAATCCCGTTGGGGAAGCTAACTCAATCCTTACGAAGTCCCCGTCGTCTAGTGGCCCAGGACGACGCCACACTCATGGTGTAAACACGCGGTTCGAATCCCGTCGGGGACGCCAAATCTATGGTTCAACTTCTCCACGCGGGCCGTCGAGATGCTGCATTGAGCCATACGAATGACGGGCTGGAGAACCTAGCCTGCGCGGAGCTTTCCTAAGCCATATACTGTCTAGGGAATCAATCCAATCTCAGGTGTTGTGGCTACCGAATGCCAAGTAAACACTCAGCGTTGAGCATCATCAAGGATTACTGGCAAGATTCGGACAGATCCAAAGACGAGAATCTGTCTCGAGATCGCGACCACGTGCACAGGTTGACCGGCGCACATGGGTCGCGAGCCCAGGCGATCGATTTGAGGTCGTTCTGGCGCTCTGAAGGCTGTCGATCGCTGGCTGGAATTCTGCTGGCGCTGTTGCCCTTCGCGAATTCTGCGTGGGCGCAGAGTGGCGATGACACGCCATCACACGCTGACGTTGCGACGGCATCGGACAGCTCCACCGGGTCTCCGTACATTCCTCTGGATAGCTGGATTTACCCTGCAGCCATCCGCCTCTATTACCTGGGGTATCTTCCAACGGCTTACATCGGCCTGCGTCCATGGACCCGCGCGTCCCTTGCACACATGCTGGCCCTGTCAAAATACGCTCTGGAGTCGCAGGATACACCCAGCGAGGCGGTGGAAATCAACGCGCGTTTGCGTAGGGAATTGGCGTCCGAGCTGGCGAACGAATCCTCCCCTTCGCTGCGAACCGAGAGCATTTACACTCGTCTTCGCGAGATCCGCGGGCCCATTCTGGACGACAGCTTTCACTTAGGCCAAACCATTGTGAACGACTATGGCCGGCCGGACCAACCTGGCTTCAACAATCTGACGGGATTCAGCGCCGAGGCCCACAGCGGGAGATTCAGCTTGTATGTCCGCAGTGAATTCCAGCATGCTCCCGCAGCGATTGGTTACTCTTCTGCCGTGGCAGCGCAGTTGGCCGCGATCGATGAAACTCCGGATGTACCTCAAAGCATGATTCCAGCGCCCGTCATCCCTGAACAGGATAGTCCTGTGGTGATGGAGGCGAATGCCTCAGCTCACCTCCTTGGCCACGAAATTTCGTTCGGTAAGAGCGACGAATGGTTGGGTCCGGGGCTCGGTGCCAGCATGGGCTGGTCGAATAATGCAGCAGATCTCTACAGTTTTCGGATTAATAGGGTGGAGCCTCTCTACGTCCCGGGACTGTCGCGCTTCGTAGGGCTTTTTCGCTATGACTTCATGGTCGGAACGCTGAAGGGGCATGCGTTTCCTAATGCCCCCTGGATCCATATGGAGAAGGTCAGCATGAAGGTCACTCCGAACCTGGAGTTCGGATTCATGCGCTCCGTTATATGGGGAGGGGAAGGGCATGTGCCGATTACG
>DATCDL010000071.1:0-3773 GCA_036510715.1 Acidobacteriaceae bacterium | reverse complement strand
CCAGAAAAAAGCCTCTTGATGCAGGTTCGCTGGACGCCTCGAGCACAGACCGACCTCAACGACCAGATCGACTACATCGCGCAAGATAACCTGCAGGCGGCAAACCGCATGCGGAAGATCGTCTACGAGCACACAAAACTGCTGGAAAAGACTCCTGAGATTGGCCGTACCGGGGTCGTAGCTGACACTCGCGAACTCATCTCTCCGGAACGTCGTACGTTGCCGTTTATCGTGTGATGGAAGAGTTCGTGGAGATCCTCCGGGTGCCTCACGGTGCGCAGCAGTATCCCCCTGCCGGCACGCAGCGGCAGGGTTAGCGGCCGGCTAGCTGCTCGGCGGCTACGGCGGCGCCCAGGATGCGGATGGTTTCGTCGTCGGGCACGACCTCGAGCATGTAGCTCTGGAGCGGACTCATCTTGACCATCTGGTGGAGGTAGTCCTTGAGCATGTTGAGGTCGAGGAAGCCGATGTTGGTGCCGGTGAGGAAGAACTTTCCGGCGCCGCGGAAGTGGATGGAAGAAGCGGTGGCGGCGGCCAGAGCTTTGTGCCAGAGGTGCTTGAACTCGAGGCAGCGCGGGTCGGGATTGCGGCGGCGGTTGGCGGCCTCGAAGACCTCGTCGGGCTCCATGTCGAGGAAGCGGAGGCGCATGGAGCGATGGCCCATGATGCCCTCCACATGGCCGCGGCCACCGCAGCCGCAGTAGTTCTCCTTGTCGTCGAGCGAGACGACGATGTGGCCACCCTCCCAGACGCCGTCTTCGGAGGGATAAACGCCGTAGCCGATGCCGGTGCCGAGGGTCCAGACGCGGATCATGCTGTCGAGTTTGCCGTGGCGCGAGGCAAGGCCCGCGGCCATGGCGTCGGCGTCGTTCACAATGGCGATGGGCACCTTGATGCCCTGCGTGGCCAGGCCACGGGCGACAAAATCCTGGATGCGCGCGCCCTTGAGTTGAGGGAGGTTGGGTGATTCTTCGACGACTCCCTGGCGCACCAGGCCGGGGATCGCAATGCCCACGGCAACGATGGACTCCTTGTCACTACCGGCGACTTCGACGACCAATTCGCAGATGGCATCGACGACGGCTTCGGTCGGCATCTCCACCATCGAGTTGCTCTCTTCGGTGTCGAGGGGGTCGCTGTCGTTGGGTGACTGATGCAGGTTGCCCTGCAACACATGGTCGACCATCAGGCCGGCATAGATGCGGTCAGATAGCACGACGCCAATGGTCTTGACCTGCGCTGCCGCTGCCTTGGTTTTGTGCTGTGTCACCCTTCGACTCCTTCGCGTGAACGCTCGATGGCTACCGCATGAAGTGTTCACGTACATCCCGCAATCCAGCTCTGAAAAGTAGCTGGCCGAACCTATCGCCGTCAAACGCGGATCGTACAGGCCCGCGCCGACAAAACTCTAATCTACCCTGACTCGATTGAGGCCGTTGAAGGCCGCGACCTTGTAGCACTCGGCGAGGGTTGGGTAGTTGAAGACGGTTTCGACGAAGTAGTCGAGCTTGCCGCCGAGGGCCATGACGGCCTGTCCAATGTGGACGAGCTCGCTCGCTCCTTCGCCGATGATGTGGACTCCAAGCAGGGCGCGCGTTTCACGATGGAAGATGAGCTTGAGGCGGCCGGTGGTGTCGCCGCGAATCTGGCCGCGTGCGATCTCGCGGTAGTAGGCTACGCCGACTTCGTAGGGAACGTCTTCTTCGGTGAGTTGCTCTTCGGTCTTGCCGAGGAAGCTGATCTCGGGGATGGTCCAGATGCCGTAGGGGTAGAAGCTGGGGTTGGAGACGATGCTTTCGTCGCCAAAGGCGCGGGCGGCCGCGATGCGACCCTGCTCCATGGAGACCGAGGCCAGCGAGGGGAAGCCGATGACGTCGCCGACAGCAAAGACGTTCGGCGTCCTGGTGCGGAAGTTCTTGTCGACCGGAATGCGGCCGCGTGGGTCAGCCTCGATGCCGGCGTTGGCGAGTTCGAGTTCATCGACATTGCCCTGGCGGCCGACGGCGTAGAGGAGCGTGTCGCCCTGCACTTTCTTTTTGGATTCGAGGTAGGCGGTCACACTGCCCTCGGACTCTTCGACGGACTGGACCTCTTCGTTGAGGCGCATGGTGACGCGAGCGTCGCGGAGGTGGTAGCTGAGCGCCTCGACAATCTCCTGATCGGCGAATTCGAGCAGGCGGGGGCGGCGCTCGATGAGGGTGACTCGGACGCCGAGGGCGGCGAACATGCAGCAATACTCGACTCCGATGACGCCGCCGCCGACGATGATCATGGTCTTGGGCAGGTTGGTGAGCTCGAGGACGAGGTCGGAGTTGATGATGGTCGTGCCGTTGATGGGAACCTTGGCGGAGCTGGCGGGCTTGGTGCCCGTCGCGATGAGGACGCTTGTGGTTTCGTAGACGCTGGAGCCCTTGGAGTTCGTGACCTTGACGTGGGTGGGGTCGACGAAGCTGGCGACACCGGTCAGCATCTCGATGTTGTTGCGCGAGAGCTGGGCTTCGGTGACATCGACTTCGGTCTTGATGACGTGCTGCACACGGAAGGCCAGGTCGGCCATCGTGATGCGCTCTTTGACGCGGTAGTTCATGCCGTAGATGGACTTGTAGTTGTAGCCGGAGAGGTGGAGCACGGCCTCGCGCATGGTCTTGGAGGGGATGGTTCCGGTGTTGATGCAGGCTCCGCCGACGACCTCGCGCATCTCGACGAGGGCAACTTTTTTGCCGAGCTTGGCGCCGTAGATGGCCGCACGCTGCCCTGCTGGTCCGGAGCCGATCACGATGAGGTCGTAAACAGTGGGCATAGGCGTATGGGAGTACGTCTCCGTTAAGAGGTTGCGGATCCAAACCGCTCAATAATGCAAGGACTGAACAACCGAGTTTTCATCATAGACCCATTTGGTGGGTCCGCCATTGCGATACGTCGGGATATCCATGGGTACTACACTGGCGGGATGTTGCGATATGCCATTACGAGTGGGAACGACGCGGGTTCGTGGGAGGCAAACGTCTCCCTGGCACGGCTCTGGGCGTTTGAAGGCGTGGACTATGTGCAACTTCGCGAGAAGCAGCTGGACGCGGGAGAGCTGGTTCAGATTGCACGCGCGATGGTCGAGGTCTTTCGTGAAGAAGACACTCGGACCAAGCTGCTGGTCAATGCGCGGGCCGATGTGGCCGTCGCGGCGGGGGCGGATGGGGTGCATCTGACCTCGCGGCCAGGGGAGTTGACGGCGGAACAGGTGCGGAGGGTTTTCGCCTCGGCTGGCAGGAAGGAGCCGGTGGTGAGCGCGTCGTGCCACACGCTGGACGATGTACGCCGTGCGGTCGCCGGCGACGTCGATCTGGTGCTGTTTGGGCCGGTGTTTGAGAAGCGCGATGCGGGGAGGGTGGTGGTCGCGGGAGTGGGGTTGGAGGCGCTGCAGAAGGCTTGTGTCGCGGCGGCGGGGACTCCGGTGCTGGCGCTGGGTGGGGTGACGAGGGCAAATACAGCGCTGTGCATGGAGGCTGGAGCGGCGGGGGTGGCGGGGATTCGGCTGTTCGTGTGAGGCGATGCGGGCGGTGCGAAGGAATAGCGTAGATTCCCTACTGCACTGGGTGGTGGGTTAGTTTGAACTTCTGGGCAATCAAAGTTTCCCATAACGCCGTTTGAACTAAGCCTGCGGCGTGGCGGCTGCTGCCTTTGTGGCGAGGAGAGGTTAGCTTTGGCGGGATGATCTGAGTCATAGGAGGTATTTCTTATGACTCAGCTCAGAGACCGGATGCTCGAGGAACTCGAGC
>DATCDL010000070.1:0-4142 GCA_036510715.1 Acidobacteriaceae bacterium | reverse complement strand
GGAGCACTGGCTAATGCCTTGAGTACATTGGACTCAATCTGAGCATCCGGGATTGTTGAACCGCTCTGAGCCCAAGCCCCCGCAGAGCCCAACACCAGTCCGCCGGCCAGAACCATTTCAACAACGTTACGAATCCTACGAACGGTCATCATTTACTCCTCGTACGAGTCGTGGACAAAAGCCCAACGACAGGTTCTTGCTCGGATCTATCTCACTGACTTCCACAAGGTGGGGAGACAAGGTAGTCCCGCAGTATTAGAGACACACTGCGGGGCGAAAAGTTCCGATTATTTTGCGACGGAAGCGTCTTCCCCATATATAGACGCGCTGTACCGCTCCGTGTCTAGGGAAGGTCTTGATCGCTCGACGGGAAGCCTAGTTAACCGACGTAACATTGACCCTAAGTGCAGAGGGTCGTATAGTTGAGAAGCGGGGTGGAGCAGCCCGGTAGCTCGTTGGGCTCATAACCCAAAGGTCGTAGGTTCAAATCCTACCCCCGCAACCATTTAGCAAAACTCAACTGAACAATAACTGAACAGTTGGCGCCCTCGCGTTAGGCAGCCGGTTCAGTTTTTGTTTTTTGGGCCTCCTCCCTCATCACCATTTCAACGATCCTGGCATTCGCTGGACGGGTCACATTGAGCATCGAGCTGCGACCGTATTTGGTCGTCATCGCGATGTCGGCGTGGCGCATGAGCTTCTGCTGAACCTCCAGCGGCAGCCCAGACTCGGACAGGTTCGCCCGGTAGGTATGCCGGAAGGCGTGCCACCCGAGTTTGGGCAGTCCGATCTCTGGATCGCCGGCGGCCTTGTTGAGGTGCCGCTGACGCATGGTGTCGGCGTGGTACGGCATTCCGGTGTCGATGTTGCCGAATAGCCAACCTTCGACGGGCGGCTCTGCTTCCTTCCATTGCTTCAGGACTTCGACCAGTTGCGGGTGGAGCGGTAACTCGTCCTCGCTGGCGTCCGTCTTGGTGTGTTCCACATGCCCGTTAACTACCGAACGCCGAATCTGGAGCTTGCCACTCTCCAGATCAACGTCCTCCCAACGAAGTCCCAGGATTTCACTGACCCGAAGCCCAAGGCACATGGCTAAGGTCACCATGACGCGGCAATGGTGCGGCACCTTCAGCTACAGCTTCTGGTACTTCTCCGTCGGCACCAATACGATCTTGCGAACGCG
Organism: Acidobacteriaceae bacterium; assembly: GCA_036510715.1. Classification (GTDB taxonomy): domain Bacteria; phylum Acidobacteriota; class Terriglobia; order Terriglobales; family Acidobacteriaceae; genus Granulicella. The sequence continues at coordinate 2,959 of DATCDL010000070.1, read as the reverse complement.
CTTTGATGCCCCCGGAATCTCGATGAGACTCATCGGATTCCGCTGGACCGTCAAATACCGCCAGCGCATGGCACACTCGAACAGCCGGTGAAAGACTGCCTTCGTGTGCGCCTTGGACTTCGGGGCAAGAGGCCTTGGCTTCTCGTCCTTGGTCCTCGGCGTCGTATGCAGGTTCTTGATCCACTGCTCGACGGACATCGGATCAGTTGCCATCTCGGCGACCAACACCTCGGCCCAATACGGTTTGATCCGATACGTCACCATGGAACGCAGTGCCGAAGCCGTGGCGTGCCTCTCCGGCATCCCCTCCCGTAAGTAGCGGTCACACAGGTCGCCGAACGTTGCTCCGTCAAGGCGATTGTTGAGATTCGCCTTAACGTCGCCAAGAGCAAGCTGCGCCGCTGCCTTCGTTTTGTACTGGAGTACGGTTCCCACAACGCGATATTTCAGGTTGCCGTCCTCCCGGTAACGGAATACCCAGACATCCGGCCCTTTCTTCCGGGTCTCCCGCTGTAAACAGCCATTCTGGTAGGTGTTTCTTGCGTTTCTTGTCATGCCACTTCTCTCCCTTTCAGGTTGAGTAGCGGCTCAGATGATCTAACTGAAGATACCCCTTTCCCCATGTTGACTTCCAGCTCTGAAATGAGGAATCTCCAGCGTTTACGAACTCCATTTGTTACCGGGTGGGCCGGGATCTTTCCGTCCCGCGCTAACCGCTTCACTGTGATCGGAGAACAGCGAAGAAAGTCTGCCGCCTCCACGGGTGTGACAAAGCGTTCGTGATCCGCTGGATTCATCATCCGCACCTCGCAGGTGGTTTCTGCGAGGCGACAGCGCTCTCGGTGATGCCACCTCGGCAGGAATCCAGAGTTCGCCAGCGACGCATAGAAGTCCATTGAAATTCGAGACGCTGGCATTTCCCCAGCGGAAACGCAGGGTGTCCGGGACGATTGCTTTCGGCAGCTACTGCCCGTTGGGTGATCCCTTTGGACGTGCTCCAGGAGGCTTAGAAGGTCGTGTGGCCTGGCCATTCTGGCCAGATTCACCTGCTTCCTGCAACAGTTCATCGAATGGCTTCCACTGTTTAGGTGCGGGCGAGTTCTCTTCGAGCAGAGATTCACGCAATGCGTCCAGAATCTCCGGCAGGGCTCGCCGTAGGCTATCCAACTCGGCCTTACAGTGGTCACAGGATCGCAGATGGTGCTCGACGGTCTGCTTATCAGCATCGGGTAGTTCGTCATCAAAATACGCGAGCAACTGACGCTGGCTTTGGTGGTCATTCATTGGCTATGCTCCGTAGGCGCGTGATCGCGCCTGAGAGCAGCTCGGAGACGGTAGACGGACTGATTTGAAGCACCTGCGCGATGGCACGATATCGCAGCCCTTGAAGTCTCAGATGGATGGCTGCTTTTTGCATGTCTGACATGAGGGCCAACTGCGCATCAACGCGCCGGATTCGCTGATTCTCAATAAGTACGTCTTCCGGTGTCGGCTGATTGGATTGGAGGCTTGCGAGCAATTCGGGAGACGCTTCGAGCGCAACTTGATTGAAGCGTCCCTCTCTTCTCCAGTGATTCACCGCACTCTTTGCTGCGACACTATAAATCCAGGCTCGTTCCGCTTCGATCATGGTTCCATTCGATAGCGCGATAAAGAACTGCACGAAGGTGTCCTGCGTCAGCTCCTGTGCGGTAGCTGACTCAAGTCCCCGGATTAAAAGGAAGCGATAAACAGCATCCCGATTGGCTTCATAAAGAGCCGCAACCCGCTTCTGAATTGCATGCGAGGTGCTATCGGTCAACTTCGGACCGGGTCGGGAATTCTCGTTCGAGATGCCAGTTTCGCTCATCGTAGCGCCCTGACCTTTGCCAGCGATCATAAGCCCAAACTTACCTGCTGGGAATTGGCAGACTTTGCTGTGCATCCGAACCGATACGTGGCGGGCCTTGGAACCGCACCAAATTATTTCCGAACAAATGCGGATCGCAAACGACTAAGAAATGCGGCTGAAGTTGTGTTGAAACCACTCGCCCTGTCTTGGTTAGGGTGATGTCGCTCTGCGCGGATCAGCCTTTTCGTGCCCAAAGAGCGCCCCCTCGGGAGATGCCTATGCACTCGTCGATTGATACCCGCTTGCTAATGGCTGCAATCGTCCTCGCAGAGGAGCTGCATTACGGCCATGCAGCCCAAAAGCTCCACATCGCAGTTTCGACTCTGAGCAAGCAGATCGCCCAGCTAGAGGACAGACTTGGCTTTACGCTCTTCGTCCGAAACTCGAAGGGAGTCGATCTCACGGACGCCGGACGTGCCTATGTCGAGGAAGCTCGCGCCAGTATGTTGCACGCGGAGAAAGCCGTGAACGTCGCCCGGGCGGCAAATGACGGAAGAGAGCACATCATCGCCGCTGGGCACTCTCCCTACATGGATCAAACGCTCACGCTTCTATTCCTATCGATCCATCTGCCACTCTATCCCCGCATTAAGGTTCAACTGCACAGCGATTTCTCGTTCGAGCTCATCCATAGCGTCATGTCAGCAGAAATCAATATGGCGCTGGTCGCACAGCCTCCCGAAAGCAGTGCTCTCACGCTCAGTGAAATCGGTGAAGAACCCCTGTATGCTGTCCTGCCAAGCGGGCATCCCTGCGAGGCCTTGCCAGAGGTTCCGTTGAAAGCTCTGGCCGACGACAACTGGGTGCTCTTCAACAGGCGTCTCCATCCGCTTCTCTACGACAGCATCATTCATACTGCAACGGAAGCAGGAGTGACACCGCGCGGGATTCACTACATCGTCACACCGGAAGAGGCCGCAAATCTTGTGAAAGAACATGCCGGAGTTGCTTTCCTAGCGAAGCCCGTCGCCGAAAGCAATGAGCAGCCAGGCATCACAATCCGGCCACTTGCGGATCGTGCTCTGCGAATCAAGACGTACTTGGCGCTAAGGGCGAACGAGCCGTCGC
>DATCDL010000069.1:0-18797 GCA_036510715.1 Acidobacteriaceae bacterium | reverse complement strand
CGTCGGGGGTGTCGTAGTCTTCGCCGAAGATGAAAATATTTTCGCGGCGTCCGAGAGCTACGTCGAGGATGAGCGGGATGATGTGGGTTTCGGGCTCATGCGCTTCGCCACGTCCGGGCAGCGCACCGGCGACGTTGAAGTAGCGCAGAGAGGCGTAACGCAGACCATGGATGCGGTTGAACCAGCGAAGCATGTGCTCGACGAGGAGCTTCGATTCGCCATAGGTGTTGGTGGGTGCGAGGTCGGCGGTCTCTTCGATGGGGGTGGATTTTGGCTCGCCGTAGACTGCTGCAGTCGATGAAAAGACGATGTTGTTGGTGCCGGTTGCCAGCATTGCTTCGAGTAACGAGAGGCTGGAGGCGGTGTTGTTGCGGAAATAGATCTCCGGCTTCTGCATGGACTCGCCGGCTTCGATGAGGGCGGCGAAGTGGAGGACGCCATCGGGCTTTAGTTCGCGGAGGAGCGACTCTACGCGGGGGCGGTCGGCGATGTCGGCCTCGACGAAGTCGGCGCCGGCGGGGACTTCGTTCCGCTTGCTGTGGCAGAGGTTGTCGAGGATGGTGACCTTGTGGCCGGCCTGCATCAGGATGGTCGAAACGGTTCCACCGATATAACCGGCACCGCCGGTGACGAGCACGTTCATTGGGTTTCCTCTTTGGATGAGCTTTCGATCGCGGCGCGCAGTGTTGTGGCCGCGGACTCCGGCGTGATGTCGCGTTGCGGCGAGCCCAGGAGTTCAAATCCGACCATGAATTTTCGCACGGTTGCCGATCTCAACAGGGGCGGATAGAAGTGCACGTGTAGCTGCCACTCGGGATGGTCCTGGCCGTCGGAGGGTGCGGGGTGCAGGCCCATGGAGTAGGGAAAGGGGGTGTCGAATACCTGGTTGTAGCCGCTGGTTACCTGCTTGAGAATTGCGGCGAGGCCAGAGCGTTGCGGCTCGTTCATGGTTTCGATACGGGCGACGTGCTGCCTGGGGAGTAGCAATAGCTCGAATGGCCACACAGCCCAGAAAGGGACGAGGGCTACCCAGGTTTCGTTCTCCGCTACGATGCGCTCGCGCTGCGCCAGTTCTAATTGCAGGTACGCGGAGAGCAACGGTATTTTGTGTTCGGCGAGATAGGCTTGCTGCGCAGCGAGTTCGAGGGCGGGCTCATTGGGAATGTGTTCTGTCGCCCAGATCTGGCCGTGCGGATGAGGATTGCTGGCGCCCATCATGGCACCGCGATTCTCAAAGATCTGGACGTATTGGATTTCGGGGTGGGCTCCAAGTTCAGCTGCTTGAGCGGCCCACATTTCTACGACTCTTCGAACAGCATCGGGCGCCATCGTTGCGAGGGTGAGGTCGTGGCGGGGATCGAAACAGAGGACGCGGCAGACGCCACGCTCGGTTTGCGCGCGCAGGAGACCGGCGCTGTCGATGTCGAGAAGGGCGTCGGGGACGTTTTGCTTTAGTGCGGCAAAGTCGTTCTCAAAGACAAAGGTTCCGGTGTACTGCGGTGTCTTGTGGCCACCAGCGCGGGTGTTGCCGGGGCAGAGGTAGCAGGCGGGATCGTAGGGGAGGGATTGCGGCTTTGCGGTGTCCTCGGTCTGGCCCTGCCAGGGGCGCAGGGTGCGATGGGGGGACACGACGACCCACTCACGCTGGAGGGGATTCCAGCGTCGATGGGGGGACTCGAGAAAAACTTGATCGATCATCTACTCACCGGGAGGGAACGCGCTTTGCGCAGCCCTGCATTTCTGATCCATGCGCCATCGACGGCGTCGCAGATATAGGCGTCGGCCGAAATTTCGAATCGCTTCTTGTAGGCGGCTTTGAGAGTGTCGGCGAAGGCTTTGGCCTGGGTGCGTTCGACGAGGTTGACGGTGCTGCCGCCGAAGCCGCCGCCAGTGAGACGAGCGCCGAAGCAGCCGGGGAGTGTGGTCGCGGTCTCGACCAGGAAATCAACTTCTTCGCAGCTGCACTCAAAGTCGTCGCGCTCGCTGGCGTGGCCTGCGAGCATGAGTTGGCCGAACGCTACGGGATTACCGTCGAACATGGCCTGTTTTGCCTGGCGCACTCGCTGGTTGTCAGAGATGATGTGGCGGCAGCGCTTGTAGGCGGCGTTGGACATCTCCGACTTCGCGGCTTCGAGTTGTTGCAGGGTGGTATCGCCGAGATCGCGGACGCCAAACTTTTTTACGAGGACGGCCTGGCCTTCTTCGGACTCACTGCGCCGCTTGCCGTACTCGCCGGTTGCGACCGAGTGCTTCACCATGGAGTTGCAGACGACAATTTGAGTGTCTGCGAGAGCACCCTTGTTCATCGGGAGATGTTCGTAGGTGAGAGAACGGGTGTCGAGGAGGAGAGCGTGGCCGGCCATGGCTGCGGTGATGACGAACTGATCCATGATGCCGCAGGGGGATCCTACATATTCGTTTTCGGCGCGCTGACAGAGCACGGAGATTTCTTCGATCGTCAGGTCAACGCCGGCGTGTGCAAGCATCGCCATTGCGCTGGCGACTTCCATGGAAGCGGAGGAGCTTACTCCTGCGGCGAACGGTACATTGCCGGTGATGTGAAGGTCGAAGGAGGGGGGCTGGATTCCACGTTCCTGCAGTTTCCGGAGAACGCCTACGGGATAGTCGCTCCACTCGCCGCGTGCTGGAGAGCGGTCGCTGTGGTCGAGCGTCAGGGTCTTGTTCAAAAGCTCGCTGGTGAAGGTGTAGAGCCCATCCTCGCGCGGCGCGATGGTGGCGCGTGTGACGAAGGGAATCGCCATGGGCAGAACGAGTCCGCCGGTGTAGTCGGTGTGCTCGCCGAGAAGATTGACGCGGGCGGGTGCGATGGATTCGATCATGTTTCGCGTGGCTGGGTCCGCGGCGGCGATGGGGGTGTAGCTGTTTGAGGGCAAGGGAGTTCCTCTACGCAGTCCTGATCATAAACGCACTTTGTAATCGCGTACATCCGACTTAAGTTGAATTGGGTACGGAACTCGAGGAGAGGAAGTTTCAGGGGACGTCATGACGGCAGGTAAGAGTATGAAAGGAAAATGGATAGGTCGTTTTTACAGGGAGCGGTGGTTCGTTTGGATGATTGGCCGACGGAGGCGGGCCGCGCCAGGGAGGATTTATCCCGCCAATGCTGAAAGCGGGTAGAAAAACCTTTTGATGCAATGGGTTGGGTGCTGGGTTGCAGGGCGTGGAAGGGGATCGATTTAAGGGGTGAGTTCGGTGGCGCTGGCAGCGGAGAGCTGATGGATTGCAAGCCAGGTTTGCTGATAGGCGTCGAGAGCATCCAGAGTGGTGGAGCGAGCGCCGCGGAGGGCGTCGAGGTAATCGATGAGAGCGATGCCGCCGTGCTCGAAGGCGAATTGCGCGATGGAGAGGACGTCTCGCGATTCGTCGAGGTAGTGGGCGCTGAAGCGGTCGGAGAGGTGCTTGGACTGGACATAGCCGACCCAGGCCTGATCGACGTCGGAGATGACCTGGAAGCGGGCGGCGGTCTCGGTGAAGCGGGAGGCGTCCGCCTCGAAGCGGGCGGTCTGTTTGTTGCCCTGATTGCGGTCGAAGATTCGCAGAGGGATGTTGATGGAAAAGCCAGCGGAGTTGTAGGTACCGCTGCGATCGTACTCGCCTTCAAGGGTGGGGTCGGTGGTGCCGTTGGCGATGGCCAGACGAGAGTTGGCGACGGCGGCTGTGGTCGCGAAACGGGCAGCGGCGTAGTCGGGGCGATTGGCGAGCGCGGACTGGAGGAGCTGATCCTGGGTCTGAGTGATGTTGGGAGGAACGACGTCGCCTGCGATGTCGAACTCGGATTTGGGGGTCTCGACACCGATGAGAGTCTGCAACTGGTCGGAGGCCTGGCGCAGGTTGATGATGTCGTTGGCCTCGTCGGATTCGAAGCTGCCGAGTTGGAGGTCGAGGCGCGCGAAGTCGAGCTTGCCGACGTCGCCTGCTTTGAAGCGGTCGTTGGCGATGTCGACTTCGTGTCCGAAGTCTTTGAGGCTTGCGCTGGAGAGCTCGAGGGCCTCTTTGGCAATGAGCATGTGGGTGAAGGCTGTCTTGACGGTGAGCTCGGTCTGGCGGATGGAGTCTTCGAGTTGAGCCTGAGTTTGCGCCGTGGTTGCGCGTGCGTCTTCGAGACGCCACTTGCGCTTGTCGCCACGCTCGAAGAGCCGCGAGACCTGGGCGCTGTAGGCGTAGGGATTGGAGGCACCTTCTGCGGGCAGGGTGATGTTTGTGCCGGCAAAGGTGAAGTAGGGATTGGCGCGGACTCCGGCCTGAATCTCCTGGGCACGGACTGCCTGGAGGGACTGCTGTGTGGCGAGCAGTGTGGGGTTTTTGGAGCGGGCGAGGTCGAGGACCTGAGCGAGGGTGAGGGCTCCGGGGCGGGAGGAGGGAGGCGTACGCGGATCGGGGACGCTGCTGCGCCCGGCAGCGTAGGCCGCGGCTGCTGTCTGACCGGCGTCTGTGGCTGAGGTGCTGGCCGAGGTGCTGGTGGCCGTTTGGGATTCGCCCGTTTGCGCGTGGAGTGCGTGCGCGGCAAACGTGGCGATGGCGAGGAGAAGGACTGATTGTGTTTTACGCAAGGTGATCATCGGCTAGCTCTCAAACTCCTTCTCTGGCTCGGGCAGCACGTCGGTCGCGCGAGCGATCCAGACGTACAGCGTCGGTAGAAGGAAGACGCTCATGACAAGGGCACCGACGAGGCCACCGACGATCACGATTGCGAAGGGACGTTGGGAGTCGGAACCGATGCCGTGCGAGAGCGCAGCGGGAAGGAGGCCGAGCGTAGCCACGAGCATGGTCATCATGATGGGGCGGAGTCTCAGGACGGCGCCTTCGACCGCTGCATCCTTGACGGTGTAACCGCTGGAGCGCATCTGGTTGATGCACTCGAGCATGATGATGCCGGTCTGAACGGAGACTCCGAAGAGGGCGAGGAAACCGACGCCGGAAGACACGCTGAAGTGGTTTCCGGTGAGGTACAAGGCGACAAAGCCGCCTACGGGCGCGATCGCCGTGTTGAGGAGAATCAGGACGGCCCACTTGAAGGACTTGAACATGCCGTAGAGGATGATGAAGATCAGCAGGATGGTCAGTGGGCAAACGATCATGAGAAGGCGCGAGCTGCGCTGCTGGCTGGCGTATTCGCCGGCCCAATCGAGATGGTAACCGGTGGGCAACTTGACTTGTTTATTGACCTTGTCGATGGCTTCTTCTACGGTGCTGCCGAGGTCACGATCGCGCACGCTGTATTTGATGGCGACGAAGCGGCTGCTGCCTTCGCGGTAAATTTCCTCTGCTCCGTCGGTGACTCGGACGTGCGTGAGTTGTGCGAGAGACACGCGTTCACCCGAGGGAGCGAGCAGACGAATATTGCTGATCTCGTCGGGGGTTGTCCGGTATTGGGGGCTGTAGCGGACCATGACATCGTAACGTGCTTCGCCGTCGAGGAGTTGGGTGACGGGAGCTCCGGCGATGGTGCCACCGACGGCACCTTCGATGGCGGCCTGGATGTCAGCTACGTTTATGCCATAGCGAGCCGCTGCTTCGCGGTCGACAACGTAATCGAGGTTGGGCTGACCGATGACGTGGAATAGCCCGAGGTCAGCCACGCCGTGGACGGTGCTCATGACCTGCACGATCTGATTGCCCTTCGCCTCAAGGGTCTTCAGGTCAGTACCGTAGAGCTTGACGGCGAGTTCACCTTTTACGCCACTGACGGCTTCTTCGACGTTGTCGGAGATGGGCTGGGAGAAGTTCCAGACGACGCCTGGAGTTTTCTCGAGTTCGCGATCCATGGCGCTGATGAGCTCGTCCTTGTCCTTGTGAAAGACGGGACGCCATTGGTCTTTGGGCTTGAGGTCGACGAAGTACTCGGTGTTGAAGAATCCGGTGGTGTCGGTGCCGTCGTCGGGGCGGCCAATCTGGCTGACGACCTGGGTGACCTCTGGAAAGCTGGAGAGGATGATCCTGGTTTTATTGGCGATGGCGAGGCTTTCGGTTGGGCCGGTGCTGGCGGCAACGGAGCCGCGGACCCAGATGGCGCCTTCATCGAGGTGGGGAAGGAACTCTGAACCGATGATGCCACTGAAGGCAAGAAATCCACCGAGAGCCAACATGGCTCCGGCAGTAGCAAGCGGGGCGAACTTGTGGTCGATAGCCCAGATGGAGCTTTGACGATAGCGATTCGTGAGCCAGCGCATGACGGGGTTCTCCCATTCAGAGGCGCCATTGGGGAATACAAAGCTGGTGAGAACGGGAGCGAGAAGCATGGAGAAGATGAGGGAGCCGAGCAGGGCGAATGCGACGGTCCAGGCCATGGGCTTGAAGAGCCGGCCCTCGACCGATTGCAGGGTGAAGATCGGGAGATAGGCGGTGATGATGATGGTGATGGCGTAGAAGACCGGGCGTTGGACTTCATGCGCGGCCTCGCGGATTTGAGTGAGAACCGGCTTGCCGGGCTGGCGCTTGTGGCTGAGATGGCGGACGATGTTTTCCACCATGACGACTGCGCCTTCGACGACCATGCCGAAGTCGAGAGCGCCGAGGCTGAGGAGATTCGCAGGAATGTGGCGGAGGTCGAGGCAGATGGAGGCAAAGAGCAGAGAGAAGGGGATGGTGATCGCGACGATCAGGGCTCCGCGAAGATTGCCAAGAAACAGGAACAGAATGAGTGCGACGAGAAGGATGCCGATGGTCAGGTTATCGAGCACTGTTTTCGTCGTGAGGTGCAATAGATCGCTGCGGTCAAGAAAGGGAACGATCTTTACGCCGGGCGGAAGGATGCGATCGTTGAGTTCCTTGACCTTGGCGTGAATGCCGTCCAGCGTGGAGTCGGAGTTGTCGCCTTTCTGGAGGAGAACGACGCCTTCGACGACGTCGCCGTCATTGATCAGCTTGCCGTCTACATTGCGATAGGTTTTTCCGATTTGGCCGAGCCGAATTTTGGGGCCCTGAACGACTTTGGCGACGTCGCTGACCCGAAGAGCTGTGCCGTTGGCGGCCTTCAGAACGGTCTGCTCGATGTCGTGGACGTTGGTGAAGAGGCCGACTTCCTGGACGTTGATCTGTTGCTGGCCCTGCTCGATGAAGCTGCCGCCGGCGTTGACGTTGTTGGCAGCAAGTTGCTGCTGGACCTGCTGGATGGTCAGGGCGTAGGAGATGAGTTTTTCCGGATCGAGGATGACCTGGTACTCGCGCGTGAGACCGCCGAAGCTGGAAACATCGACGACGCCGGGAACGCTGCGGAAGGCTTTTTCGAGTTGCCAGTCTTCGATGCTCTTCAACTGCATGTTGTCGACGGAGGGGTTGGTGCTTTTGAGGGTGTACCAGTAGATCTGGCCGACAGGGCTCCAGTCCGTGCCAATCTGCGGCTGCAGGCCTGTGGGGAGGGAGACCTGGCTGAGGCGCTCGAGGACTTTTTCGCGGTTCCAGTCGTCCTCGCTGTCGTCGTCGAAGATCATGGTGACGCTGGAGAGGCCGGCGAGGGTGGTGGACCGCAGATGGGTCATGTGGGGGATGCCGGCCATGACGTTTTCGAGGGGGATGGTGACTTGCTGCTCGACGTCCTCGGCTGATCGTCCGGGCCACTGGGTGATGACGTTGACGTAGTTGTTGGCGACGTCGGGATAGGCCTCGACGGGGAGGTTGTGGAAGGAGATTCCACCCCACACGAACAGTAGCACGGCAATGACGAGGACGATGAAGCGGTTGTTCAGCGCGAAATCTACTAACCGCTTGATCATTGCTGATCCGCCGTGTTCTCAAGGTCGAGCGCGTTGCCGACGACTTGCTGGCCCTCGTCGAGACCGGCTTGAATCTCCAGCAGGTTGCCAGGGAGTGTCGTGCCTGTCTTCACGAGGATGCGCTTGAAGTTGCTATTGCCCGCAGGCACATAGACGTACGAGCGATCGTGCAACTGGACGACTGCGGCGGCGGGTACGGCGGTCTCCTGCTCGGGCCGCGAGCCCTCGAGTGTGCCTGTTGCGAACATGCCGAGGCGCAGGAGGCGTTGCGGATTTGCTACCTGGATTCTGACTTTGGCAGTGCGCAAACTTGGGTCGAGCTGGGCACCGATGTCACTAATGGTGCCGGAGAAGGTCTTGCCGGGGAAGGCGTTGAGTTGGATGTCCGCGTGCTGGCCGAGATGGACGCCTGCGAGGTCATTTTCGTAGACGTCACAGATGACCCAGACGTGTGAGAGGTCGGCGATGGTGAGGGAACCGGCGGACCCTGCGTAGGAGATTCCTGCGGCACCCGCTGCCGTAACGTTTTGGGCGATGATGACGCCGCTTGAGGGGGCGTAGATTTTGACGGTTTCACTGGGATGGTTCTTGTCGACGCCGAGGATCTTGAGTTGTTGCTCGGCTGCTGAGAGATCCGCTTTGGCGTCGTCTTCACCATTCTGCGCGCCGTCGAGTTGAGATTTTGCAATCGCCCCCTTGTTGTAGAGGAGGTTGTCGCGGTCGAGGGTAATGGAAGCGAGGTGCTCGTCGTTGACGGATTTGAGATAGGCGTCGAATGCGGTGGAAACATCGGGGCTTTGAACTTCCATGACGAGTTCGCCCCGGTGGACGTAGTCGCCTAATCCAACATGCAGAGCGATGACGCGGCCATTCGCCAGGGAGAGCACGGGGATCTCACGCGAGACGTCCGGGTCTACGGTTCCAGTGACCTGCAACGTGCTTCTGACCTCTTGCGAGACGGACTGGACAAGAGGGAAGCGACCTGCCCGCTCAATGTGCACGATATCCGTTCCGCCGGTCTGCTCAACCTGGACGGAAGAGGGTGGTGCCTCAGCGGCGGCGGAGGCCTGCTCGTGTTTGCAGCCAGCCAGAGTTAGCAGGAGCAGTAGGGAGGGCGCGATCACACGACGCAGATATGTTAGGTTCTGCCCCAGGGGTTGTTGAACTTGCAATGTTTCTGGAGTCATGTTCATAAGTTTCGATGTTGCTGCTGCCTGGAAATCGAGAGGAAACAACTACTTTGAGGGTAACCCGGACAAGTTGGCGGTTGCCGGGCTCGCTCTTTATCTTCCGATGGAGTGCTATATCTTCCGATAAGATGTGCATTCACCACAGAAAGCTACAGATACTGAAGTGACGATGCGACGTGCGGTATCCATTACGAAGAGCGGTGCCTTCCGGCTGATGGTTGGGTTGGTGGGGATTGCGATCATTGGCTATGTTGATCGTCGGCTGAGTGAGGCAATTCCACTGGCGCTGTTGTACCTGGCGCCAGTGGTGCTGATGAGTACGGTCTTGCGACGTTGGCAGATTCCCCTGCTGGGTGTGCTTTGTACAGTTGTCGTGGAATTCGCGGATGGCTATCCGTGGACGGTGCGTGAAGGTGTTGCGCGTGATGCGCTTTACTTTTTTGCCTATACGGCTGCTGGACTGTATGTATCGGAATTGGTGTCACGGCACGATACGGAGAAGTCGCACCTGGAGGCGCTGGAGGTGGAGATTGAAGCGCGTCGGGGGGCCGAGGAACAGCTGCGGCTGGTGGTGGCGAACTCTTCGATTGCCATTATTACTTCGGATGAGATGGGGACCATTCTGCAGGCGAATGATGCCGCAGAGCGTATGTATTGGGGGGAGGACGCTGCGGCGGGCGCGCATCTGGAGGGATCGTCGTTGCAGGTGTTCATGCCATCACTGGCGCGGGTTCAGATTCAACGCCAGGGTTGGGAGCATTTGAAGACGATGCTGCAGTGCCAGGGACTTCGCGCGACGCAGGATCCGTTTCTCGCGGATGTGTGGGTGTCGTCGTACATCACGTCGCGAGGGGGGCGTCTGACGGCGATGATCATCGACGCATCGACGGAGGTACGTGACCGAGAGGAGGCAAACCTTGAGCAGGTGCTGGTGGGGTCGCGGCTCGCAGTGGGTGCGTTATTCCATGAGATTCGAAATATCTGCGCTGCGATCGCGGTGGTGCAACAGAACCTGTGGGCAAAGTTCGCATCGGAAGAGCCTTCGGAAGACTTTGAGGCGTTGCGGCAGTTGGTGACGGCGCTGGAACGGATGGCATCACTGGAGCTTTCGCTGGTGCGGCGGCGGCCAACGAAAGTCAAGCTGGATAATTTTCTGCGGGAGTTTCGGAGCATCCTTATGCCCTCGCTGCGCGAGAGCGGTATTGCATTGGGGTGGTGTATTGAGCCGAGTCTGCCTGAGGTATGGGCGGATCAGCAGAGTTTGCTGCAGGTATTTCTAAACCTGGTGCGCAACGCGGAGAAGGCGCTGGCACCGGTAGAAAATGCAAGGTTGGAAATTCGCGCGGTGTGTGCGGACGGCCATGTTCGGGTGAGGGTTTCGGATAACGGGCCCGGAGTGAGCGACGAGGCGAGTCTATTCCGTCCGTTCGGGGGAGGACCTTCTGGCTCGGGACTGGGGCTCTATCTGTCTCGAGCGATGATGCTGAGTTTCCATGGCGACCTGGTTTATGAGCCGGGTGCGTCCGGTGCGACGTTCGTTGTGGACATGAATCCAGTCGAGGCAGAGCCATGACAGCGAAGGAGAATGAGACGCCGATTCGGGTGCTTTTGGTGGACGACCACACCCTCTTCCGCGAGAGTCTGCGGCGACTTCTCGAGAGTGAATCGGGGGTGACGATCAGTGGTGACTTTGCGAACGCAGAGGATGCGCTGGCAGCTCTTCGTGAAGGACTGACGTTTGATGCTGCGCTGATCGATTACGAACTCAGTTCTACGCGGGCGACGCAGGAGAACGGTCTTGATCTTGTCCGCCGGATTCGGTTGCTGCAGCCCGAGGCTCGGGTGCTGATGGTGACGGCTGGCATGGCAACGGCAGATCTGATGAGGGCGGTGACGGAATTGAACGCGGGGATATTTCTGAAGACTGAGCCTACGGTCGAGTTGATGCTGGCGATTCAGCGGACGGCGCAGGGGGAGCGATGGATCTCGTCGCGTGCATCGCTGGCTCTTATGGCGGTGCATGCGCTCACGGGGAGGCATGAGAGTCGGGGACAGGAGGCGTTGAGTGTTCGCGAATCGCGGGTGCTGCGTGGGGTGCTGGAGGGGCGGAGCAATAAGGAGATCGGCGCGCTGCTGGAGATGACGGAGAGCTCGGTGAAAGCGGTGTTGCAAAAGCTGTTTGAGCGGGCGGGGGTGCGCAGTCGATCGCAGTTGGTGCGATATGCGATCGAGGGGCAGATCGACCCTCGATCCTAAGGGAATCCATACGATATACTGGAGGCATAGGTGTCAAAAGCATGTCCTCTGTGCCGTTCTACGACCCGGCAAAGTCCTATCTGGACAACTTTGAGCACGGCCCGTTCGGTCTCTTCGCCGACACCACCCCTACTTCCCAAACCAGTGAACCAAGGCATCAGTTTTTAGGGCATCCGGTGTACGCGCCGTTCGGGATTCCTGCGGGACCGCTGATCAATGGGAAGTATGTGAAGGCGGCGCTGGATAAGGGCTTCGATATTCCTGTCTACAAGACGGTGCGGACGCGCAGGTATGAGTGTCATCCGTGGCCGAATGTGTTGGCGGTGAAGGTGGACGGAGATCTTGCAACGGACCGCACCTTGATTGCGGATCATGATTATTCTGAGCCGCTTTCGATTACGAATTCGTTTGGTGTGCCCTCATTTGATCCGGAGTTCTGGCAGGCTGATATGGCGGATGCTGCGGCATATGCGCGGCCGGGACAGGTGGTGGTGGGGAGCTTCCAGGGGACGTTGCCGGAGAACGGCAGCGTGGCGTCGTATCTTGAGGATTTCAAGCTCGGGGCGAGGCTGGTGAAGGAGACCGGCGTCAAGATTATCGAGGTGAATTTGAGCTGCCCGAATGAGGGAACGGCGAACCTGTTGTGCTTCGATATTCAACGGTCGCGGGAGGTGGTGGAGGCGATCAAGGGAGAGATTGGCAGCGTGCCGCTGGTGATCAAGATGGCGTATTACAAGGATGAAGACCGGCTGAGGGCGTTTCTTCGCGAGGTGGGCGGCGTGGTGGATGGCATCGCTGCGATCAACACAATTTCTGCGGAGATTCTGGATGAAGATGGCAAGCAGGCGTTGCCGGGCGAGGGGCGTTTGCGGAGCGGTGTGTGTGGCAGTGCCGTGAAGTGGGCGGGTGTAGCGATGGCGTCGCGACTGGCGCGGTTGAGGGAGGAGCTGGGGATGAAATTCGAGATAGTGGGCGTGGGTGGAGCAGGCAACGCGGCGGCGTTCGATGAGTATCGACGGGCGGGTGCAGACGCGGTGATGTCGGCGACTTCGGCGATGTGGAATCCGCTGCTTGCGCAGGAGATCAAGGAGCAGGCGCATGAGTTATGAGGCGAGGAGCCGCGAGATTGCAGAGGCTCTGATTGCGATTGAGGGTGTGGGGTTTCGGCCGACGGCGCCGATCACGTTCAAGTCGGGGATCAAGTCGCCGGTGTATTGCGACAATCGGCGGTTTCCGTTTTGGCCGGAGCAGTGGGCGAAGGTGATTCGCGGATTTGAAGAGCTGATTGCGGAGCGGGCGATCGAGGTAGATGTGGTGGGGGGAGTTGAGGCGGCGGGGATTCCGCATAGTGCGGCGTTGGGTTTTGCGATGCGCACTCCTTCGGTATTTATTCGCAAAGAGTTGAAGGAGCATGGCACGAAGAAACGCGTCGAAGGTGGCGATGTCACGGGTAAGCGCGTGTTGCTGGTCGAAGATTTGGTGACCACGGGCGGGAGCAGCATTGCGGCGATCGAGGCTCTGCGTGAAGAGGGTGCGGTAGTGAGCGATTGCCTCGCGATCATCAGCTATGACGTTCCTGAGGCTGTAGAGTTGTTTGCGCGATCCGGCGTGAGACTGCATGCTGCGACGACGTTTCCGAAGGTGCTGGAGTGCGCGCTGGAGCGCGGGATGATTGATGAAGCTGGCGCTGCAGTTGTGCGCGATTGGTTGCGGGAGCCGCGGTCGTGGGCCAAGCGGTATGGATTTGAGTAGGGGATGATGAATACTATTTTGCAAAAGTACGAGCGGCGAGCAGAGGCGGTGGGATCGCTGGTGTGCGTTGGGTTGGATCCTGAGATCAGCCTGATTCCGGAGCGATTCAGGGATGAGGCGTTGCCGCTGTTTGCGTTCAATCGATGGATCATTGAGCAGACACATTCGTATGCGGCGGCGTACAAGCCGAACATGGCGTTCTATGAGGCTCGCGGGACGCAGGGACTGAGGGAGCTGGAGCAGACGATGGAGTATCTGCGTGGCGAGCATCCTGAAATTGTTACGGTGTGCGATGCGAAGCGTGGAGATATCGGGAATACGAATCGCGGGTATGCGGTTTCGATCTTTGATGCGATGGGATTTGATGCGGTGACGCTGCATCCTTACCTGGGGAGGGAGGCGCTGGCGCCGTTTCTGGAGAGGCAGGATAAGGCGTGCATCGTGCTGTGCCGGACGTCGAATCCGGGGGCGGGCGAGTTCCAGGATTTGCAGGTTGAGGGGCGGCCGTTGTGGGAGACGGTCGCGATGCGGGTGAATTCGGAATGGAATGCGGAGGGGAATTGCATGCTGGTGGTGGGTGCGACGTATCCGGAGGAGATGCGGAGGATTCGAGCGATTGCGCCCGAGATGACGTTGCTGGTGCCGGGCGTTGGTGCACAGGGCGGGGATGTGGCGGCGGTGGTTGCTGCGGGACTGGATGCGCGGGGCAAGGGGTTGATGATCAGCAGCTCGCGGGGGATCTTGTTTAGCGAAGATCCTGAGGGGTCGGCGCGAGGCCTTCGCGACGAGATCAATGCTGCGAGAGAGGCTGTCCATGTTGCGTCTTGAGGGTCGAATTGCGAATCGTGATCGGGAGTTTGAGGGTGCGATCGAGATCAATACGGAGACGGGGCTGATCGAGCACGTTGGGCCGAGAACGGGTCGAAGCGATCTCGATCTTGGTGGGCAGATTATCTTTCCGGGTTTTGGGGATCTGCATATTCACGCGCGGGAGGATGTGAGCCAAACGCAGGTTTATAAAGAGGACTTTGCGACGATCTCTGCGGCGTCGATCCACGGTGGCGTGACGCATGTTGCGGACATGCCGAATAATCCTGTGGCACCGGTGGATGATGCGCGGTATGCGGAGAAAGAGAAGTTGACGGCGAAGTCGGCTGTGCATGTGACGCTGTATGCGGGGATTGGGCCGGAGACAAATCCGCTGCATCGGCATGTGCCGTACAAGGCGTTTATGGGGCCTTCGGTGGGGGACTTATTTTTTGCTTCGCAGGAAGAACTTGAAGGAGTGATTGCGCGATATCGGGGGAAGAACGTCAGCTTCCATTGCGAAGATCCTGCGATTCTGCGCGAGAGTAAAGGTGCAGCGACGCATGAGCAGCGGCGTCCGGCCAGGGCAGAGATTACGGCGACGGAGTTTGCGCTGTACTTGATTGAGCGATACGAATTGGTGGGGAAGCTGTGCCACTATTCGACGAAGAGCGGGTTGGAGAGGATTGCGGCGGCGAAGGCGCGGGGCGTTCGTGTAACGGCAGAGGCTACACCGCACCATTTATTTTTCGACGAGACGATGCTGACGGACGAGAATCGGCTGTTGTTGCAGATGAATCCCCCGCTGCGTGGGCGCGAGGACAGGCTTGCGCTGATCGAGGCGCTACGTTCGGGGCTGGTGGATTATGTTGCTACGGACCATGCTCCGCATACGTTGGAAGAGAAGATGCTGGGCGTGAGTGGGGTGCCTCTGCTCGACACGTATGGAGCGTTTGCTACGTGGTTGATGGTAGAGCAGGGGTTCACTGCGATGGATATTGCGCGGGTATGCGCTTCGAATCCAGGTGCGTTTGTGAAGGAGTTTTTGCCGGCGGGATATGGCAACGGATATGGCGTGATTGAGCAGGGGTACGTTGGTTCGCTAACGATTCTCGATCCGGATGCGCCGTGGGTTGTTCGACGAGAAGAGATGAAGACGAAGTGCGGCTGGTCTCCGTTTGAGGGATATACATTCCCTGGTCGCGTGACGTACACCGTGTTGCAAGGCAAGGTTACCCCAGTAAGTTGAGGCAGTGTTTGCGGCCATGGAAAAGTTAAAACACGTTATCAGTGCACGGCAATTCGATGATCCGGAATTTTTGTTATGGCTCTTTGAGTCGGCAAATCAAATGGAGCGCGACGATTTGTTTCGCGCGTTGACGGACCCGCTGCGCGGACGGATCCTGGCGACATTATTTTTTGAGCCGAGCACGCGGACGAGATTCTCGTTTGAGGCCGCGATGCAGAAGCTGGGCGGCGGCGTGTTGACTGCGGAGAATGCTCGCACGAATTCCTCGGCGACCAAGGGTGAGACGATCAGCGATACGATTCGCGTAGTGAGCGGGTACGCGGATGCGATTGCGATTCGGCATTATGAGCAGGGGACTGCGGAGGCGGCGGCACGGATCTCTCCAGTGCCGATCATCAACGCGGGCGACGGGATTGGGGAGCATCCGACGCAGGCGCTGGCGGATGTGTACACGATCAAGAAGGAGTTGGGACGGCTGAGTGGATTGCGCGTGGCGCTGGTGGGGGACCTGCTGAATGGGCGGACGATTCATTCGCTGCTGCCGCTGCTTTGCTTGTACTCAGGCGTGACGATTGATCTGATCTCTCCGTGGCAGTTGCGACTGCCGCTGCGGTATCGCGAGTACCTGATGGAAAAGGGGATCAAGTTTCACGAAGGAGAGCGGCTTGAGGGCGTGGTTGAGCAGGCGGACGTTGCGTATATCACACGTGTGCAGAGCGAACGATTCGCGTCGAAGGAGGATTATGACGCGGTGAAAGATGCTTACGTGATGGATGCTGAGATGGCGGACCGGTTGAAGCCGGAGGCGATCATCATGCATGCGTTGCCTCGAGTGAACGAGATATCTCCCGATGTAGACGGGAATACCAGGGCCGCTTATTTCCGGCAGGCTAAGAACAGTTTATATATCAGGATGGCGCTGCTGAAGTATCTGCTGGCCTAGGCGGCGCAGCGCCCGAGAGTGGTTGGGCTGCTACTTGAAAATGGTCGGCCCTGGTAGACGATTTTCGAGCTTTCTGTGTTTCTTGGATTGACTCCGAGGATACGTAGGCGGGAAAGTAAAATTTCTCCGGAACGAATCGCGCTAGCACCTGAGTGTCATCTCGATCAGCTGGAGTTCGGCATTAACGATCTGCGAGTGCCGCGATCATATATATATGGCTTTTAGAGAATGTTTGACGGATCTGTTGGTTGTGACTTTGACAAACCCGGGGAGGGAAAATGCCGCATCTCTGTCCACAGCGGTGGATTGTGCGGAAGAGCTGCGAGGTCGAATTCGCCAAGAAGATAAATCTCATCGTCCTCGACAAGCGGCTGCTCTGTTATCCCGTTCCTGCAAACTAGCAAACGGAAAGGCAAAAACTCAGCCCCCCGGCTAGACGGCCATCCTGCCAGAGCCCTTACACCCGCTCCAGCGTCAATCCCAGCCAACCAAGCACCACGCCATACATCCGCGTATGCAGCTCGATCGCTTTTAATTCCTTCGCTGAATTCGTCTCCACCGAAACCACAAACGCTGATCCGCCGGGAATCTTTCCGCCCCTCATCCCCGGCTGCCGCAGCGGAGCCGTCGCTCTCGCCGCCGCCGTCTGTAAGTCCACCCTCCACGACACGCTCACTGCCGGATCGTGCGGCTCCTCCATCCGAAACACATAATCGTCCACCAGATAATCTTGCTCGACCGGCCACCACGTCCCGGGACTCCTCAGCTCTATTCGCTGCGCCGTCCCATCCGCATACGCAATCCCCACCTCCGCGCGGCACGACCGCGTCGCCTGCGGAAACGTTGTTCCCGCGATCAGCAGATGCACCCGCCGCGCTCGCCCGCTCAGCGCCTGCGAGCCCTTGCAGGACAACTGAGCAGCTAAAGCTTGGAAGAAAAGGGCCGTCAAGAACTCGCCTCAATTCGTGAATGCCCATGCCATTGACAATCGATCTTAGGGCGATGTAATGTGGTAATGTTTTCTAACGGAAAACAACTTCAATACAGGACTGCGGCGATAAAGAGATAAGGTTGGCATGATGAATCGTCGCAATTTCCTGAAGCAGAGCACCGCCCTCGTGGGACTCACCGCGCTGGCCGGACGCTATCCGGCATCGGCATCGTTGATCGGAAATCATCCAGTTTTTCCTGATGCCGACCCCCGCTGGCAGCGCACCTGGGATGCCGCTCTCTCCGTGCTTGCCGCCAACATTAGAGTTGTTCCGCGTTTCGATCAACCCGTGCTCGTCGAAGGCAGCGTCTACCCCGGCGTGTGGCAGGAATGCGCCCCACAGGAGGGGCTGGTCTACGGGACGCTGAGCCGATACATTTCTTCTCAACCCGGAAAGCCTGCTCCGCTTCAGGTTGCTCGCGACAACCATATGGCCTTCTTCACGTTACAGCGCACCGATGGACAGCTTCCTGCCGCGGTCAAGATGAGCTCGACCGGCTATGGGCAGATTCAGATGGCCGTTCCCATTGCGGCGACGGCATGGGAACTTTTCCAGATGACTCACGACGAGGAGTTCCTCGTTATCGCCTATCAGGCTTGTTCCCGCTGGGATGCATGGCTGCGGGAATTCCGCGACACCCGCAAGACCGGGCTCGTTGAGGGGTTCTGTGTTTACGACACCGGGCAAGACAATAGCCCGCGATGGACTGTAACTCCGAAGCAGTGTCCCCATGCCGATGCGCGTCTCTATGACCATAGCGTGGCTACCTTGCCGCGCCTTTGCCCGGACCTCTCCGCCTCTGTCTACGGCGGCCGCGTCGCGCTTGCCGCGATGGCCGCGGAGCTTGGCAAAAAGGATGAGGCTGCACGCTGGGAGGCCGATGCCGACACCATCCGCCGTCTCATCATCGAAAAGCTCTATGATCCGAAGGACGCCGCGTTCTACGATCTTGACGCGCAGAATAACTTTGTTCGGGTCCGCTCCGTCGTAATAAGCCGCGTCCTTGGCGAACATGTCCTCAAGCTGTCAAACGCGAGGGATAAGGCGGTGTTTGAAGCTGTCTGGACGCGCCAGATCCACAATCCCGCAGCATTCTGGGCGCCCTATCCACTCACTTCGATTGCCCAGGACGACCCAGCGTTTGTCCGCCCAATCCCACGCAACAGCTGGGGCGGAGCCTCACAGGCGCTGACTGCGTTGCGTGCTCCGCGCTGGATGACGTACTACGGCAAGGATAAGGAACAGGCACAGATGATGCGGCAGTGGTGCGAGGCGATCAGCCGACACACAGAGTTTCGTCAACAGATGGATCCGCTCACGGGCGACTTTACCCGCATTGACCCGAGCGGCTATTCTCCCGCCGCACTTGTGTACCTTGATTTCATTAGGCGTTTAGCTCCGCCACTCCTGTAACGTTCAGGAAGTCATTGAAAGCCCGGTTGCGTAGCTTTTGCAGTGATCCGTATTGGAAACGGGGTTCACTCCAACTTCCGGTACTCGGTGTTATAGGGCTTTGAATTGGTCGGGGCGAGAGGATTCGAACCTCCGACCCCCTGGTCCCGAAACGGAAGCAGATGTTCTAACGTATTGATTCTTCTAGTCCGGTGCTGCGTCGTAGTACACCGTTTTAGCTGGTATTTGGGATGATTGGACCTAGGTTTGGACCCAAATATCGACATCATCTCATTGCCGTTTGTTCCTTCGCTTGGCTCCTGCAATCGGCCAACTTTGTGACCGATAGCGATTGACGGCAGGATTGAGCTGGTAACCTTTGGGTTATGAGTGGAAATTATGCCCAAACAGGTGCAACTAGTCCCATAGCTTGCCATAATTTATCAATAACTTAGCGCAAATCTTTTGTTCCTCTTCGCCGCT
>DATCDL010000068.1:0-6064 GCA_036510715.1 Acidobacteriaceae bacterium | reverse complement strand
CTCGATGGTTTCGGCATTGGCTATGAGGTCGAGGTCGTCTCGGCGCATCGCACTCCTGACAAAATGATGAAGTACGCTGAGAGTGCAAAGCAGCGAGGTCTGCGCCTCATTATCGCGGGCGCTGGCGGTGCGGCGCATCTGCCTGGGATGGTCGCTTCGAAGACCAGTCTTCCCGTACTCGGCGTGCCAGTGAAAAGTCGCGCGCTCAACGGCCTCGATTCGCTATTATCCATTGCGCAGATGCCCGCGGGCATTCCGGTGGCAACGTTTGCGATTGGTGAGGCAGGCGCGAAGAATGCTGGATTATTTGCCGCGTCCATCCTCGCATTGCACGACGAAAGCATTGCGCAGAAGTTGGAAGCGTTTCGCATCACCCAGACAAAGACGGTGTTGAAAGGGCCCGATCCACGCAAATGATGAATAGAGACAAGCCACGAATCGGGATTCTCGGTGCGGGCCAATTGGCCCTGATGCTTGCGCAGGCCAGCAAGGCGTTGGATGTCGCGATCGTTTGCGCTGGGCAGCCCGGAGATTGCGCCGAGCAGGTTGCGACGGTGATGACCGTCGACCTCGACGATGCTGCCGAAGTCGCTGCCTTTGCGGCACAAGTCGACCTCGTGACAATCGAGAGTGAAAATATCCATGCTGACGTACTGAGCGGATTGAATCTTTATCCCAACGCGGGAGCCGTCGCGATTGCACAGGACCGCCTGCTGGAGAAGCGCTTCTTTCATGCAGGCGGGATTGGCACCGCTCCTTTCGCAGCGGTGGACAGCCTGGATGACTTCAATAATGCGATTGCGCTTACGGGGCTTCCTGCGATCCTGAAGACCCGGCGCATGGGCTACGACGGGAAGGGGCAGGTGCGTTTGCACAGTCCTGAAGACGCGGCGTCAGCATGGGCCGAGGTCGGCGGTGTGCCCTGCATCCTCGAAGGGATTGTCAGCTTCGAGGCAGAAGTTTCGTTGATTGCGGTGCATGGCCGGGCGGGAAATATTGTGTTCTATCCGCTGATTCAAAATCATCATCGAGACGGAATTCTACGCACCTCGATTGCGCCATTCGTCGATTCAGGCCTGCAGCGCGAAGCGGAGAGCTACCTCAAAAATTTGCTTGAGAGGCTCGAGTACGTCGGTGTATTGGCGGTCGAGTTCTTCGTGGTCGGAGGCAAGCTGCTTGCGAATGAAATGGCACCGCGCGTGCACAACTCCGGTCATTGGACGATCGAAGGCTCGGAGACTTCGCAATTCGAGAATCATCTGCGCGCCATCGCGGGCATGGAGTTAGGCAGCACACAGAGCCGTCCGACGGTGATGCTCAATTGCATTGGTACGTTGCCGACGGAGGAAGAAACAGCCGCGTTCCCAGGGCTGTTTCGCCATGATTATGGCAAGGAAGCGCGCCCTGGCCGCAAGGTCGGCCATCTCACATTTCCAGCCACCGAGCGCAAGGCAATCGCGGAGTGGCAGCATCGCCTCAACGCAGATCTCTAGCGCCGGCGTCTACCACCCACCGCCCAGCGCGTTATACAACTGAACGAGCGATACCGCCTCTTGCTGCCTGGCGCCCTCAAGCGTGAGCTGCGAGTTATACAAGTTGGTGTCGGTGGTCAGCACTTCAAGATAACTGGTATACCCGCTGTTATATCGCATGCGCGCGAGTCGCACGGCATCTGCGGACGCAGCCGTCTGCTTCTCCTGTTGTTCGCGGTAGTCGCGCGATTTGTTATAGGCGACCAGCGCGTTCGAGACATCGCGCAACGCGCCAGCAATTGTTTGCTGATACGTGTCGAGCAGTTCCTTGTGTTTGGCCTCTGCGAGATGATAGTTGCTGCGTATCTTCCCTGCGTCGAAGATGGGCTGTGCGAGACTACCGGCCGCGTAGTAGTAGGCGTTGCCAGAATCCACCAGGCCCTTGAGTTGGCTGCTGCCCACTCCGCCTGTTCCTGAAAGAGAAAGCTGCGGGAAGAATTGTGCGCGAGCGACGCCGATGTTCGCGTTCGCCTGGATGAGCAACTCTTCCGCACGGCGTACATCGGGGCGTCGCTCAAGCAGGTCAGAGGGCAGGCCCACAGGTACCTCTGAGGGATGCGCCGCATCGGCGACTGAATGCTCCGCACCACTGCGTGCGATGGCTCCTGGAGCGCGCCCGAGCAGCAGACTCAGGTTATTCTCCTGCTGCTCGATCTGGCGCTCAAGGTCGGGGATTTGTGCCTCCGCAGTATAGTAAAGTTCCTCAGCCTGCCGAACTTCTGCCATCGAATCGGAGCCACCCTGCTCGAGCTTCTGGGTAAGATCCAGCGACTGCTTGCGAGCAGCGAGCGTGGACTTTGTGATATCGAGTTCGGCGTCGAGGGTGCGGAGTTGATAGTACGACGTTGCGACATTCTCGACCAAGGAGCTGTAGGTCGTCTGCTGCGCCCACTCGGTTGCACGCAGAGACGCACGCGCTGCCTCGGTCTGGCGGCGGTAGTAGCCCCAAAAGTCGAGGTTCCACGCTACCGATGCAGTGAGGCCGCCGGAGAAGAAGTTGGTCTGTGTGTTTTTGTTCGAGCTGCTTGAGTTGCTACTGGAACTGTTGTTCAAGCTGTTGAGCAGGGAACTCGGCAAACCGAGTGCAGTGTACGATGCTCCGGCGCTGAGGGTAGGGTACTCAGCAGCCTTGGTTACGCCCACCTGTGCCTGCTCCTCAAGTACACGGTCTGCGGCAATCTTCACATCGTAATTATTCTTGAGCGCTTCAGTGATCAGACCCTGCAGCACAGGGTCAGTGAAGACCGTCATCCACTTCTGTGCGCCGAGCGGCGTCGAAGTTGCTCCAAGCGGCGTTGTGGTTGCGTTCGCTGCGATGTCTGGCGCCAGCGCACCGCGATAACTCGCAGGCGTGGCGACAACGGGCCGCTTATAATTCGGACCCACTTTGCAACCTGCAATCGATGCGATGATCGCTACTGAGGAGAGCGTGCGTGCGAAGCGATTCATGCTTGGCCTTCCTTGGAATGTTCGATAGCGTGCGTCACATCCTGTGACTTGTGCTCGTCGGGATGTCCCTTCACGTCGAGCGAGCCACTATGGTCGCTGCCAAACCGATTCGCAAAGCGCTCGGCGATCGAGAACGTTACGGGAATGAGGAAGATCGCAATCACGGTAGCCGCGAGCATGCCGCCAATAACGACGGTGCCAAGAATCTGTCGTGAAACACCTCCCGCGCCCGTTGCGAACCACAGCGGAACGCAGCCCAGGATGAATGCGAACGCCGTCATCAGGATTGGCCTGAAGCGTAGTCGCGCGCCGTTCATCGCAGCCTCGAAGATCGTCTCTCCCTTCACGTATTCGTCCTTCGCGAACTCAACGATCAGGATCGCATTCTTCGCAGAGAGTCCGATGAGCATCACGAGTCCAATCTGCGCATAGACATCATTCTCCAGGTGTCGGATCGTGAGCGCGAGATAGGCTCCGAAGATCGCAACGGGAGTGCTCAGCAGCACGCCAAACGGCAGCGACCAGCTTTCATATTGCGCCGCGAGAATAAGGAAGCAGAACAGAATCGACAGCGCGTAGACTACCCACGCGGGCATACTCTGCTGCGCCTGGTGCTCCTGGAAGCTCATCCCGGAGTAGTCCATACCCATGCCCTTTGGCATCGTCTGCGCGAACGTTTCCTCCAGCGCCTTCATCACCTGCCCAGAGCTATATCCAGGCACGGCGACGATCGTAACCGGCGCGGCCTCGTACTCGTTGAACCGCGTCGTAAACTCTGGTCCTGTCGTACGTCGCACGGTCGTCAGAGCGCTCAGCGGCACACGATTTCCATTGGCTGCTGTTACATAGAACTGCCCAATATTATCTATGTTTTCCCGCGACTCACCATCGGCTTCGACATACGTCTGCCACTGCCGGCCAAAGCGGTTGAAGTAGTTCACCAGCGATCCGCCCATGAACGCCTGCATCGTCGTATAGACGTCTGCGAGGTTCACCTGTTGTTGCGCAACCTTCTCGCGATCGACGTCAACATAGAGCTGCGGCACCGCTGGATAGTAAGTTGGAATTGCCGCGGCAATCTCGGGACGCTTGCTCAGCGCGCCAAGAAATTTGTACAGGTTGGTGGTAAGGAATTGCGGATCACTGTTGCCCGAGCGGTCTTCCAGCACCATGCTCACGCCACCCGAGGTGCCGAGTCCAGGAATCGCCGGCGGAGGAAATGAAAACGCCAGCCCCTGCTTGATCCCGCCGAGCGACTTCGCCAGATTTTGCTGGATCGCCGCAAACTGTTCATCGGCACTCTTGCGCTGGTCCCAGTCTTTGAGCGTCACAAAGTAGAAGGCGTTGTACGTGCTCTGCGTGACGCTGAGCAGACTGAACCCTACGATCGACGTCACATTCTCCACGCCGGGAACTTTGTGCAGTGCGTTCTCGACATCTTGCGAAGCCTCTGTCGTGCGCTGCAGCGAGGCTCCCGGCGGAAGCTGCAGCGACACAAAAGCGTAGCCCTGATCTTCCGTTGGCAGGAAGCCACCCGGCAGCCTCGCTCCCAGCAGCACAACGAAAACGCTGAGCACCAGGATAATCGCCACACCTACGATCGACTTGCGCACCAGCCAGCCCGACGTGCTCACATAACGATTCGTCGTGCGCGTAAATCCGCGATTGAACCAGCCAAAGAATCGCGCCAGCGGTCCATGATTGTCGGTCTTCGGCTTCAGCAGCATCGCGCAAAGTGCAGGGCTCAGTGTGAGCGCATTGAACGCCGAGAAGAGCACCGAGATCGCAATCGTCACAGCAAACTGTTGATACAACCGCCCGGTGATACCGGGAATAAATGCTGTCGGAACAAACACCGCCGTAAGGATCAGCGCAATCGCAATGACGGGGCTCGCGACCTGTTCCATCGCCGCATAAGACGCATCAAGCGGCGTCATACCCTCTTCAATATGGTGCTCTACAGCCTCCACCACAACGATGGCATCGTCAACCACCAGGCCAATGGCAAGCACCAGTCCAAAGAGTGAAAGCGTATTGATCGTGAACCCCAGCAGCGGGAAAACCATGAACGTTCCGATCAGCGAAACCGGAACCGCGAGCAGCGGAATCAATGTCGCTCGCCAGCCCTGCAGGAATACGTACACCACCAGGATCACCAGCGCGAGCGCGATGAACAGGGTAATCAAAATCTCGTGGATGCCAGCATTCACAGCCTTGGTCGTATCCAGTGCGACGACGTACTGCATGTCCGGAGGAAACGTCGCCGTCAACTGGTTCATGCGGGCGCGAACATTCTTCGCTGTCTCGACGGCGTTCGTTCCCGGCAGTTGATAGATCGCCATCACCGCAGCAGGCTTGCTGTTGAAGCGGCCCGTGAGGTTGTACGTCTGAGCCCCAAGCTCGATGCGCGCAACGTCCTTCAAGTGCAGCACCGAACCATCCGGGTTCGAGCGCAAAATAATATTTCCGAAGTCCGCAGTGCTGACCAAACGTCCCTGCGTGCGCACCGTGTAGGTAAATTGCTGCCCGCTCGGAACCGGCTCTCCGCCGATCTGCCCCGAGGGGTTCACCGTATTCTGCGTCTGCAGTGCCCGCGTAATCTCGGGAACCGTCACGCCCAGCTTCGCCAGTTGGTCCGGCTTCACCCACACTCGCAGAGCGTATTGTCCCGCACCGAAAACCTGCACGCGCGACACACCCTTGACGCGCGTAATCTCATCGACCAGATTAATGTACGCATAGTTCGCAAGGAACACGCCGTCATACGTCGAGTGTGGAGACGAGAGAGCCACCAGCATCAGTGGGGAAGTAAGTGACTTCTGCACCGTTAGTCCAGCGACCGAAACCTGTGCCGGCAATTGGCTCTGCGCCTGCGACACCCGCAGCTGCGAAAGAATCTGGTCCGTGTCGGCGTTCGTCTTTACGTCGAAGTTCACCGTCAACTGCGTCAGCCCATTGCTCGCGTTCGTGGACTCCATGTAGTTCATGTTGTCGACGCCATTCATCTGCTGCTCAATGGGCGTAGCGACCGCTTGCTCCAGGGTCTTCGCATCGGCGCCGGGATAAATCGCCTGCACCAGAAT
>DATCDL010000067.1:0-3704 GCA_036510715.1 Acidobacteriaceae bacterium | reverse complement strand
GACCTTCCGGTCGGCGCGGACCACCGATCGCAACCATCCGCCGCGTCAACCTGAAGCGGTTTCTCAAAGAAAAGGGAGGCCCCCCGTTTGATCCGGCACCGGGTTCGAGGCTTATCTCGCCAAGGTGTTTGTCTCTGCCATTACGTGGCGCGGACTCTCAGTCTGCCGTGTCGGCACTCATGCCGCCACTGTTTTTTGTCCCTGCGAGCGGGGACGCGGCCCGCGGAAGTGCGCGCGCCACACTCTTCAGGCGACTTTCAGTCGCAACCAATCCCACCGGCTTTCAGCCCAATGCCGCTTAGTTTTTAGAAGGTCTCAAATAAAACATAATTAATCACTTATGTTTTAAGTATGACCTCCCCCACTTCATTCGATCACGGGATGCTGGAGCGGATTCTGTCTACGGCTGCGTCCGCTACTTCCATCCGAGCGCTTTGCAGGAAGCACGGTTATGAGCCTCGCCAGGGCATCTACAACGCTGCCGTTCTGATCTGGCTCATGATCTATCAGCGGCTGAACAGCAAAGGAACCTTGTCATCGGCGGTACAGTTTTTGGCTCGCCAGGCGATGCTGTGGCAGTCCTGCGCGGCTGTGGGCAAACGCGTGCGAGAGGGCCGCGTGTCTCTGGGAACGAGTGGCTATTGCCAGGCACGTCAGAAGATGCCCACACTGGTAGTGAAGAGCGTAAGCCAGCACATCTTTGAGCAACTCCAGGTGCTGATGCGCGAACAAGGGCCGGAAACGCAGCGTCCGGTGTTTGTGATCGACGGCACGACTCTGCGACTTGCCCACAGCCGAAGCTTGGTGCGGGCCTTTCCGCCGGGACGGAATCAGCATGGGGACAATCATTGGCCCACCATGCTGATGGTGGCGTTTCATGATGCCCATACGGGACTTGCCATGCAGCCGAGTTGGGGTGCGATGTATGGGAAGCGGGCGGAGAGCGAGCAGGCTCTCGCCCGCCGGGCTCTCCAGATGTTACCCGGCGATGCGATCGTCCTGGCGGATATCAACTTTGGGATCTTCGCGTTCGCCCATGCGGTGCAGCAGAGCCAACGCCCGATGTTGTTCCGGCTCAACGCCATGCGCGCCGGCAAGGTGCTGCGCGGCGAGAGTTTACGGCCGGGAAAACGGCGGAAGGTGGTTTGGGAGGCCAGCACGAAGGAGCGTAAGGCGCATCCCGAGATATCGGAGGAAGCGGTGGTGAAGGGGTGGGTGGTAGCGTGCCGGCACCCGGATGGCAAGAATGAGACGCTGTATTTTTTTACGACTCTGGATGAGAAGCCCAAACGGATACTGGCGCGGTATAAACTCCGCTGGAATATCGAAACGGATCTGCGCAGCCTGAAACGTACGCTGGACCTGCATCAGGTGACCAGTAAGAGCAAAGACATGGTGGAAAAAGATGTGACCATGGCAGTCTGCGCCTATAACGTGGTTCGAGCGGTCATGTATCTGTCTGCTTCCAGGGCCGGTCTGAGGCCGCGGCAGTTGAGCTTTTCCACCGCTCAGGACGCGGTCATGGCGGCGTGGCCGTATCTGCAGCGCGCTGAGGCCATGTCCGAGTTCCACCAGGAGGTGGAGCGATTGTTGCGCGTAGTGGCCCAAGCCAAACTCCCCCAGCGTTCGCGCCGGCGTTCCTATCCGCGCGAGATTTGGGGCCGGGGTGGACAGTTCCCCTTCCGTCACGCGCCAAGCAAGGGGGTGCGCCTGTGAACACGCTCCCGTCGGCCCGTGTAAAGTTGGAATCCCGCAGCCTTGCGGCAGCAGCTTACGATCAGCGGCGGCAAAT
Source organism: Acidobacteriaceae bacterium (assembly GCA_036510715.1). GTDB lineage: Bacteria > Acidobacteriota > Terriglobia > Terriglobales > Acidobacteriaceae > Granulicella. The sequence continues at coordinate 1,912 of DATCDL010000067.1, read as the reverse complement.
GTTGCAATTGGACTTTCGCGATGGAACGCGCTATCTGTATTCCGGCATTGCGCCGAAGCTGTATCGTGAGTTCCTCTGTGCCAGTTCCCAGGGGTCTTTCTTTAACCGATACATTCGCACCGACTTCCCCTATGTCAAAATCGCCTCCAAAAACTAAGCGGCATTGGGCTGAAAGCCGGTAGAATCATTTGGCGACTGAAAGTCGCAGTTACGGCTGAAGCCGTCTGAAGGCTGTTCCGGCTGAGAGCCGGCTCAAGGCTTGGTGGGCGCGGTGATCTTAAAGCCCTCCTCGTAATTGATTAGCGGCTGAGTCAGGCCGGTGCGGGAGGGCTGATGAGTTTGATCAACGCCGCGACCATTCCGGCAGGATTTGTCTTGCGGATGGTTTGGAGCACGCTGGTGAATGCCTCGAATGCTCTGGCACCTCGTTCGTTCCGGGAGCAATGTGAGACTTTTCGCGCAATGACCGCAGGGCGCAGATCCCGTTCCGCCCGGTTGTTGGTCGGCTCGACGCCTTCCTCGGTGAGAAACGACAGCACACGGGCGCGGTCGTGTTGCGCGCCGATTCCGTCCAGCAGCCGTTGATTGTCTTCATCGCTGAGATCCCGATCCCGGAGGTGCAAGGTGAGTTCGTCTCTAAGCTCGCCTACCTGTTTCTTATAGTCCGCCGCATCCAGCTCATTCTTCCTCGCCGATAATGCCAGTGCCTGCTGCAGCAGTTCCTTCAACCTCCTGCTGAACTGCCGGGCGCGCCCGGTTTTACTTTCCTCCACGGCTTTGGCATTGCGGATCAGATGGCTCAAACATTTCTGCTGGGCGACATCTTCCAGTTCCAGTGCGTCATAACTCGGGCCCCGGTCGCAGATCATCACGCCCTGGAAGTCGCCGGGAATAAGCTCCCTTACTTCTTCGTTGCGGTGCCGCGGTCGGACCTGATAAACCGAAAGCGCCTGGTTCACAAACGCCATGAGATAAGCTGGCGTCCCACCGACGCGCCAGCCTGTGTCGTCGGTATGGATCACCGGCTGTTCTTTCACAGCTTCCCGCAACTCGCCATAACGTTCGCCCACCGGCCCTTCGGTTTGTTTGGTGGCATCTTGCGTGATCGCGCCCTGGGTCAGCCGTACACCAGTCAGTTGTTCCACTATCTCCGCCGTTTTCCGCACCGGGACACCGTGAACATAATGCAGAATGTGTGCCAGCGCTTTCACTCTCGGCCCCACGCGGTGAGCGGTCGCACCTTGTTGACCCCGTGCCACATCGGGGTGTTGGCCCCGCACCGACTTCCCGCACTTCCGGCATTGCCGAGTTTCCACCGCGTAAAGACGAACCTCGGGGATCAGAGCGGCTGGAATGTCTGTGGTTGAAACGATCTCCGGGCGAGCCTCGCCCAACTTTCCTCCGCAGCACGGACAATCAATGGCCCCCACAGGCACCGTTGTCGCTTCTTCTTTCTTTGCCTGCTCCGGTTCTTTCCGGAACCGGAAGTATCCCTGGCCCGGCTTCCGCCCCGGCGTCCGCGGATTCGCCTTGCGCGTACCTTTGGAAAACGGAGCCGCCGAGCCTCGCTTTTTCAACTGCTCAACGTCCGCCCGCAATTGCTCGATCAAGCGATGTTGATCGAGAATGATCTGGATCAGTTCCTCCTGCCTAAGCGATTCCAAATCCCGCATGCAAACATTGTGCAGCGTTTCTGTCCCAGAAGCTAGGCCTTTTAAATTGGGTTACGACTCAGGCCGCTAATCAAGTACGACCAGCCGGTTTCCGTCCAGGCAACCGCTCGTGATGACGATCACACTTCCTGCTGGTATTGTGAGTGAGGCGTGTTGCCCGTCGCGTTAGACCATGCCGAGGGTTGGTTCCTTGATGCGGTAACTTGTCCCTACCACTTGTTTGCCCCTCTATCCCCGGC
>DATCDL010000066.1:0-3294 GCA_036510715.1 Acidobacteriaceae bacterium | reverse complement strand
CGGTCCAAAGTGAAGGAAGCAGGAAGTAGCGAGTAGGAAGTAGGATCGCCGTGGGTAGGGGCATCGATGCTCGCCACTGCTTGAGTCTCTGCTACTTCCTGCTTCCTATTTCCTGCTTCCTGCTTTGCGAACAACGCGGCGTTGATGCCGGCCATGAGGCCCTGGCAGGCGGCTTCCTCGTAGCCACTGGTGCCGTTGATCTGTCCGGCTAGATAGAGGCCCGTGAACTTCTTTACGCGGAGGGTGCGGTCAAGCTCGGTGGGGTCGATAGCGTCGTACTCGATGGCGTAGCCGGGGCGAAGCATCTCGGCGTTTTCGAGGCCGGGGATCGAGCGGACCATGGCTTGCTGGACGTCCATGGGGAGCGAGGTGCTCATGCCGTTGATGTAGACTTCGTGGGTGTTGAGGCCTTCGGGCTCGAGGAAGAACTGGTGCGAGAGCTTGTCGGGGAAACGGACGATCTTGTCTTCGATGGAGGGGCAGTAGCGCGGGCCAATGCCTTCGATCTGACCAGTGAACATGGGGCTGCGATGGACGTTGGCCTTGATGAGGGCGAGGGTTTCTGGCGTGGTGGTCGCGATGTGGCAGGAGATCTGGCGCAGAGGCGGCGTCCACGTCGCTTCGCCGCTGTGAGGCGCGGAGCGGAAGCTGAAGGGAGTGGGGTCGGCGTCGCCGGGCTGGGGTTCGAATTTTGACCAGTCGATGGTGCGGCCGTCGAGGCGCGGCGGCGTGCCGGTCTTCAGGCGGGTCTCGCGGAGGCCGAGGCGCTTGAGGGATTCGCCGAGGAGGACAGAGGCGGGTTCGCCGGAGCGGCCCGCGGTGTACTGCTGCTCGCCACAGTGGATGAGGCCGTTGAGGAAGGTTCCGGTGGTGACGATGACGGCGCGCGCGGAGATCTTTCTTCCGTCGCGCAATAGGACGCCGACAATTCTCGGCATTGCCTCAGGGGCTAAAGCCCCATTCCTCTTTGCGGCTGAAATGGACGGGCTGAAGCCCGTCCCCTTCAAAGCTGCCTCGTCCGACATCTCAGAGGCGAGATGTGGGACGCCTGCTGGCTCGCTGACTGGCTGACTTGCTGATTCACTCGACTGCTCGATGACGAGGTCGATGACTTCGGCTTGCTTGATGAAGAGGTTAGGGATGGACTCCAGCTTTTCGCGCATCTTTACGCGGTAGAGGGCCTTGTCGCATTGGGCGCGCGGGCTCCAGACGGCGGGGCCGCGGGAGGTATTGAGGAGGCGAAATTGGATGCCGCAGGCGTCGGCAACTTCGCCCATGATGCCGCCGAGGGCGTCGACTTCGCGGACGAGATGGCCCTTGGCGACTCCGCCGATTGCCGGGTTGCAGGACATCTGCGCGATGAGGTCGAGGTTGAGCGTGAAGAGCGCGGTTCGCAGGCCCATGCGAGCGGCGGCCGCGGCGGCTTCGCAGCCTGCGTGGCCCGCGCCCACGATCAGGACGTCGAAGAGCTCGGAGAAGGTTGGTGCATCGGGATTGGCGGGAGAGACCATCTGTTTTGATTTTAGAGGGTTAACGGCGAAGTATCATATGAAACGGTGGGGGCAGTGGCGGGTTCGGCTCTGCGAGGGGCTGCTTTGCAGAGTTCATGGCGGGGTGATCGCGGGAGCCTTCGGCTGAACTTTAGAATAGTGGTACACACCGATCGAGGAGGTTCCATTGGCCATGACAGAAAAGGGAGCGAGCGAAGGCAGCGCTTGGAACGTTCCGGAGTTTCGACCGGACCTTGCCTTCCCCACCTTGACAGAGGAGATGGTGGAGCGCCTGCGAGCGTACGGACAGGAGGAGAGTTTTGCCGCGGATGTGGTGCTGTTTCGACAGGGTGATCGACAGGTGGATATGTTTGTCGTGCTGGAGGGAGGCATTGAAGTTCTCCTGCCGGTGGCCGATGGCGAAGCAAGGGTGATCGGGCAGCATGAGAAGCATGCGTTTTCGGGTGAGCTGGGACTGCTGAACTCGCAGGCGTCGCTGGTGGAGGCGAGGACGAGCAGGGCGAGCCTCCTGCTGCGCGTTCCGCGGGAGAAGCTGCAAGGGCTGATGCGCGCGCAGGGGGACATTGCGAACCTGATCACCCAGGCAACGATCTGGCGGCGGATTGGGATCATCGGCGATGCGGGCGGAGGCGTGGTGCTGATGGGGCGCGCGCAGGATGCGGAGACGACGGAACTGAAGCGCTTTCTGCTGCGCAACAGCTATCCCTACAGGATGGTGGAAGCTCCGGCGGAAGAGGAGGGGTTGCCGTCGGATCTTCTGACCGATAGCGAGTCGAGATATCCGGCGGTGACCCTTACGGACGGGCGCACGCTGCATCGGCCAACGATTCCGCAGCTGGCGGATGAGCTTGGGATCACGGAGCTGCCTGAGGAGGGGAAGATCTATGACGTGGTGGTAGTGGGGGCTGGACCTTCGGGTTTGGCGGCTGCGGTGTATGCGGCTTCGGAGGGACTGTGCACGATTGTGATTGAAGGGACAGCGCCTGGGGGGCAGGCAGGGACGAGCTCCAAGATTGAAAACTACCTGGGGTTTCCTACAGGGATTTCGGGCCAGCGGCTGGCCAGCCGCGCGCAGTTGCAGGCGCTGAAGTTTGGCGTGCGGTTTGCGATCTCGAGGGAGGTGGTGACGGCCGAGCAGATCGAGGGAATTCACAGGCTGACGCTGGCGGGAGGGATACCGGTGTGCGCTCGCTCGGTGGTGGTGGCTTCGGGAGCGCAGTACCGCAAGCTTTCGGTGGAGAACTATGCGCAGTTTGAGAACCGCGGAATCTATTATGCGGCGACCGCGATGGAGTCGTTGCTGTGCCGCGACCATGAGGTGATTGTGGTGGGGGGTGGCAACTCGGCGGGGCAGGCGGCGGTGTTTCTGTCGGGCATTGCGAAGCATGTGCACCACATTGTTCGAGGACCGTCGCTGGCCAGCAGTATGTCGCAGTATCTGATCTCTCGGATTGAGAGTTCATCGCACATTACGCTGTATCCGAATTCGGAGATTGAGACGCTTGAGGGTGAGACGTGGCTGAAGCGCGTGGGGTGGATGAATCGCGCTACGGGGGAGCGGACGGAGAAGCCGATTGGAAGCGTCTTTGTGATGATTGGGGCGGAGCCGAACTCCGGTTGGCTCTTTGGTACGGTGCGGCTGGATAAGAAGGGGTTCATCCGCACGGGCGGCGCGGACGGGTTTGAGGGGACGCCGTATGCGACCAGCGTGCCGGGGATGTTTGCGGTGGGGGATGTGCGGTCGGACTCGGTGAAGCGGGTGGCGTCGGCGGTGGGCGAGGGG
>DATCDL010000065.1:0-4570 GCA_036510715.1 Acidobacteriaceae bacterium | reverse complement strand
GCCCTGGTACGCTATCACCTGAAGCAGGTGTTGGAGAGCCCCCCGTTCGCGGGGAGTAAACGTACTCAGGAGTTCCTTCATCTGGTCGTTGGACACGCCCTGCAAGGCCAGGTCGATTTTCTGCGTGAGCGAATGATTGGGGCCGAGATGTTCGGGCGCCCGGTCGATTACGACACAGGAAACGATCCGGTGGTCCGCGTCAAAGCTGGCGAAGTTCGGAAGAAGCTGGCCCAGTACTACTCTCAAACAAAAGAAGAGCCCGCTGTCCGCATCGGGCTTCCGAGCGGGCACTATGTGCCGAGGTTCCACTTTGCGGTTTTGACGACAGCGGCGCTGTCGCAACCTGAAGCCGCTCCTCCAACTCCGGCAGAGCAGCCCATGACTCAGGGTGACGGACGACCTAACGAGAGGCTTGAGGCTGGAGTCGCCGAGGTTCCCCGTCACCGCAAAGAGAAGTTGCGTCAGCAGCCACGTATTCTGGCTGGCGTCGTGCTTGGATTGGCTGTCTTGGCCATTGCCGGTTACGCGAGATTCAAAAGGGTGCATAACGCCGCAAATGCATCGCCCGAGATTCGTTCCGTCGCGATCTTGCCGTTCGAGAACCTCTCGGGAGATCCCGGGCAAGACTACTTGGCCGACGGCATTACGGAAGAATTGATCGCCGACCTGGGCCAGATTTCTACACTCCACGTCATTTCCAGAACATCGGCGATGAGTTACAAGGGCACGAAGAAGAAGCTGCCCGATATCGCTCATGAGCTGGCCGTGGAAGGGGTCGTGGAGGGGTCGGTAATGCGCCAGGGCAACCATGTGCGCATTACCGTCGAGATGATCGATGCCAGGACCGATCATCCCATCTGGTCCCATACTTATGTCCGCAACCAGCCCAACGTTTTGGCCTTGCAGGGAGAGTTGGCCCAAGCAATTGCGACCGAGGTCAGCATCAATGAGAGGCCCGAGCAGAAAGCTCGCTTCGACCGTGCGCGGCCAGTCAATCCAGATGCTGAAGATCTGTATTTGCAGGGTATGTTCCATTTGAATGCGAACGATTGCAAGGGCGCCATCGATTACTTTCAAAAAGCAATTGATGCGGATCGCAACTATGCGCAGGCACATGCCGCACTGGCCAGTTGCTACGGCCACCTGGGTGAAAGCGGCGAACTTGCTTATGCCGAGGCATTTTTCAAGCAGAAGACCGAAGCCGCCAAGGCGATTGAGCTAGATGATTCACTACCCGACGGCCATGCCGAACTTGCGAATGCCTCGATGAATTTAAACTGGGACTGGGGCACTGCCGCAAAGGAGTTCTACCGGGCCCTGGACCTCAATCCAAGTTCTGCGGCCGTCCATGAGAGATACGCGGTTTACTTGGAACGAACGGGCAAACTGCCCGACGCCATGGCAGAAGTGGAGCGAGGAGTGGAACTCGATCCACTTTCCGCCCGTTCCTTCAGGAATGCGGGATTCACCTATTACTTTTGTCGTCAGTACGATCAAGCGCTTTCGATGATCCGAAGGGCCCATGCGCTGAATATCAATCTTCCCGACGAAACCTTTCTTTTGGGCGATATTTACGCGGAGAAGGGTATGTACCCGAAATCTATCAGTGAATTCCAGAAGTCGGGTGATTCGCCACATGTTATAGGCCACTTAGGCAATGCTTACGCCCGCTCGGGCCAGATAGATGCGGCGAACAAGACCATTGCTCAACTGGAAAAGCATATACGGAAAGAGGGTGGCGTAGGGATGTACGAAATTGCGCTGGTCTATGCCGGTCTGGGTAAGAAGAACGAGGCATTTAAATGGTTGGAAGAGTCCTATAAAACTCGGAATGAGGGGCTTACGAATCTCAAGATCGATCCGTGCCTTGACCCCTTGCGTTCTGATCCGCGCTTTAATGATCTGATGCGGCGCGTTGGCTTACCGCTATAGATATTCTCGATTGAATAAGACGCACAAATAGCAGCCTTGCGCCCCATTCCAAAGATCAGTATTGAGCCTCAACTATCACCGTTGAACAAAATCCGTGTCTGTGACCAGGTAAAGACGTTCGGCGGGGTCACCCGCCGCTACGAGATATGCCCCGCTTCTTTCGCACATGAGAGGGTGCGATACCGTATCGGCACTGTTTTTTACTTGTGAGATGAAGTTGACTGTATCTACGATTCTTCCTGTCACAATCGCGGTCCAAATTGGCCTGATACTCTTCCCGCATGAAGAGGGCTGATCTGGACTTGTACACGGACTATTTGCTGAGCACATTTGGAGCGGCGACGGCAACGGGGCTGTCCGCCATGGTGGAAGGCGAGGTGAGCCATGACAGGATTACGCGGTTCTTGTCCGCTCAGGACTTTACCTCCAAGGACTTGTGGCAGCAGGTCAAACCAGTGGTTCGCTCGGTCGAAAGCAGCGACGGCGTGCTGATCTTCGATGACACGATTCAAGAGAAGGCATGGACGGATGAAAACGAGTGGATGTGCTGGCACTATGACCATGTTAGCGGCCGCAATGTGCGCGGAATCAATCTCCTCAATGCGCTGTACCACTGCAACGCAGCATCGATTCCCAATCCGGCATGAACGGACCATCCGGCATACCTCCGCGGAAAAAACCCGATTGCGCTGGAATCTTCGGCATTGTCGCCAATGCAAAGAGTGCCGCGCTGCCACGCAAGAAGTCTCTACGTTTGAATCTCACGATTATCTCCCAAGAACACTTAGCAAGCATCGCCGGGCATTACTGGATCCCCCCAACTTGTCATTTGGAATACAGGTCGCCAATAACCTGAGCGATCTGAATGTTTACTTGACGCCGGCGGAATTCTACCGATTCGCAACCAAAGCACGTGGATCACTCAGGGCGAATCCGCGCAACGAAACCACCCCTTGGAGAAAGGCTCAGCGCGATGTGGTCAGATCCTGCCACCTTGGCGATCTTCCGATTCCATGCGTCCGGCTTATCATTGGCGTCAAAGAGTTCCGTGGCGTTCCAAGTGCCTTTACCTAAGAAATCGAGAGAAAGATTCAGGGATAGAGGCTCTCCACCGTTGATTACCGCGATGAACCATGTATTTCCTGACCGTCGCGCTTCCGCGACCAGCTTGCCTGGTTGGCTTCCGGGCAGCACGCGCGTTTCGTCCCACACGGATGGAATTGCGCGGATGACGTCCAACGCAGGATTTTCCAGATATGCTTTGGGATGGCCGCCGAAACACAGCAACGGAGACGTGAAGATGATCGCTTGGGCCAATTCGTGCCCCCACGTATTGCCCTGTAGCTCCTTTGGATTAAAGACGGTGGGAGTGTAATCAGCTGGACCCGCAATGTACCGCGTAAAGGGCAGGATCACATCGTGGAACGCGTCCAACCGACGCCCATACCGGGTGATTTGATATTCATGCCCACGTACTGCCTCACGGGTCAGCACATTTGGCCAAGTCCGCTCCATTCCCGTGGGCTTGCTCGCTCCATGAAAGTCAAGCATGAGGTGGAAGTCCGCTGCGTCCCGCGCAGTGTCGAAGTACCACGTGGACCACCAGTGATTCGTAGGCGGCGGGAAATCGATTTTTACTCCGGCGACTCCAGCATCTACTACTTTTTGGAAATACGCCCTCCGAGCATCTGCAGTCTCAACTTCCTTGCTGTCCACCCAGATCCAAATCTTGATGTTCCGCGCTTTCGCGTAACTGACGACGGAGGCAACCGAGGCCCATGCGTCCTTCCACGACGACCACCCTTCATCAATGAGGTAATACTGAAACCCGAGCTGTCGCGTCCAATCAACCCACTGCTCTTGGTCCTCCTGGTGAGGGGCACCGATGGCCAGCCATTGCCAAGACGACCTTCCAGGTTTAATCCAGTCCGCTCCAACCAGTTCCGAATTTGGTGGTGGATTTAGATTTTGCACAAGCGTCGTGTTCACCAAGGATGTCAGATCACGTGCGATAACAGTGACTCTCCACGGTTGGATCACTGGCTGATCGGTCGTCCAGCCTTGAGGATCGGCGAAGAGTTCACCTTCTAGCGCCCCGTTCGGACTCGGCCGGACGCCAAGATCACCGAAGTCCTTCAATATAGCTTCGGTGATCGTAATGTAATATTTACCGACCTGCGCAGTAATTGGCAACCCAAGCGCCTCGCTCCCAAGTTGTCTTAGCGAGGTGGTCCGATATGGACTCTCGTATCCCGGATCAAGTTTATCCACCCACATCGTGGGATCGCCTTTCAGCATCCACGTAGAACGATCGGCTTGTATCCTCCTGCCCCGTTCGGCCGGCAACCTCATGCGAACGCCAACGCCATCATTGGCAACATGTACATCGACGAGGTACGACTTCCCGTGAGAGGTCACTGGCACGGTGGCTTCGTTGGCTTGATTGACAGCTACAGAATGCGCACCAAAGAACGGATACTGTTCGTTGACAGAACGGCGCGTTGGATTCCCAAGAATCACAGATTGTCCGAGTTCTACACCATCGCTGAGGATACCCAGTTGGGACGGGGCTAGAACCTCCGTTCCATCCACGGTGATCCGGTAGGTCAGAGATCCCGATTGCAAGCTCAGTTCAGCG
>DATCDL010000064.1:0-4427 GCA_036510715.1 Acidobacteriaceae bacterium | reverse complement strand
CCGCAAATCCGCGTCCGTCAGGGCCGCCACGATCAGCAAAATCGCATCCGCGCAATTCGCCCGAGCCTCCAGCACCTGAAACTCATCCACCATAAAATCTTTTCGCAGGCAGGGAATCCCGACCGCCGCACTCGCCCGCCGTAGATTCTCCAGCGACCCCTGGAAGAATTTCTCATCCGTCAACACACTCAGCACCGCAGCCCCACCCGCCTCCAACTGCGTCGCAATCTCCGCCGCATCAAACTCCGCGCGAATCAATCCCTTCGACGGCGACGCCTTCTTCAACTCCGCAATGATCGCCGGCCCTGCGAGCGCCTTCGCCCGCAACGCCCGCGCAAATCCACGCGGTTCATGCGCCGCCGCCGCCCGCTCCATCGCCCGCAAATCCGCGCCAGCCTTCCGCTCCGCCACCACCCCGCGGGTATGCGCAAGAATCTCCGGCAGGTACATCGTCCGTTCCGTCGTCATCATCGCCATCAACTTCCATGCTACGGCAGAATGAAATGGCGAGCCCAATTTAGGGCCCGCCATTTGCCCATTTCGTCCTGAATACCTACGCCTTACCCGCCAGCTGCCGCAACACGTACTGCAGAATCCCGCCGTGCTGGTAGTACAGAATCTCCTGCGGCGTATCGATTCTCACCGTCACAGGAAACTCCGTCTTCTTCCCGTCGGCCGCAGTAGCTACCACCGTCAGCGTTTTGCCGCCCTCAAACTTCGAGTCCAGCATGCCCTTAAGCTGCCCGGCGGAAGTACCCAGCGTGAACGTCTCCTCGCCCGTCAGCCCGACCGAATCGACGCTAGCTCCCGCCTCAAACTGCAGCGGCAGAATCCCCATCCCCACCAGGTTCGACCGGTGAATGCGCTCATAACTCTCCGCAATCACAAACCGAATCCCCAGCAAACACGGTCCCTTTGCAGCCCAGTCGCGCGACGACCCCGACCCATATTCCTTGCCCGCAAGAATCGTCAGCGGAGTCCCGCGCTTCGCATACTCCACGCTCGCGTCATAGATCGACATCCCCGTACCCTCAGGCAGCAACCGCGTCACGCCGCCCTCCGTACCCGGAGCCAGCTTGTTCCGCAGCCGCACATTCGCGAACGTCCCGCGCACCATCACCTCATGATTTCCGCGCCGCGAACCATACGAATTAAAGTCGCTGGCCTTCACCCCATGCTCCAGCAAATACTTTCCTGCAGGCCCATTCAGCTTGATCGAGCCCGCCGGAGAAATATGGTCCGTCGTCACCGAATCTCCCAGCACCGCCAGCACCCGCGCGTCGGCAATGTCCTTCACCTCCGCCGGCGTCGCTGGCATGCCATCAAAGTAAGGAGCCTTCCGAATATAAGTCGAATCCGGCTCCCATCCATACGTCTCACCCAGCGGAAATTTCAGGTTCTGCCAGTTCGCATCGCCATCGCTCACCGTCGCATACTGCGTCCTAAACATCGTCGAATCGATGCAGCTCGCCACCGTATCCGACACCTCCTTCTGCGACGGCCAGATGTCGCGCAGATAAACCGGCTTGCCATCCTTCCCCGCACCCAGTGAGTCCTTCTCGAAGTCATGTGAGATGTGTCCAGCCAGCGCATACGCCACCACCAGCGGCGGACTCATCAGATAATTCGCCCGCACCTCCGGCGAAATCCTTCCCTCAAAATTCCGATTACCGCTCAGCACCGACACCGCAACCAGCCCATGCTCCTCAATCGCCTTCGACACGTCCGTCGGCAGCGGTCCCGAGTTCCCAATGCACGTCGTGCATCCATACCCCACCACGTTGAACCGCAGCGCATCCAGATACTGCAGCAGCCCCGCCCGCGTGTAGTAATCCGTCACCACGCGCGATCCCGGCGCCAGCGACGTCTTCACCCACGGCGGCGTCCTCAGCCCGGCTTCAACAGCCTTCTTCGCCAGCAGTCCCGCAGCCACCATCACATAAGGATTGCTCGTATTCGTGCAGCTCGTAATCGCCGCAATCACAATCGATCCATCCGTCAAATACTTCTCCGGATTCACCCCAAACCGCGTCTGAACCGAGTGCATCAGCTCCGTCTTCGTCGTCTCCTTGGTCGCAACCGCAGCGCCCGTCGAACTCGCCAGATTGCCGGCCGCCGACGCATGACCGCCCTCGCCCTCCCAGCGCACCATCTGCCGCACCACGCCCTTGTTCGCATTCGGCCCCTGCAACTCCGGCAGCTTCGACGCAAAGCTCGCCGGCGTCTTCGACAGCAGCACACGGTCCTGCGGCCGCTTCGGCCCCGCCACGCTCGGCTCCACCGTACCCAAATCCAGCGACAGCGTCGCGCTATACTCTGCCTCCGGAGCTCCCGAAGTATGGAACAGACCCTGCGCACGGTAGTAATCCTCCACCAGCGCAATCTGCTCGTCCGTCCGTCCCGTCAGCCGCAGATACTTCAGCGTCTCCGCGTCCACCGGGAAGATGCCGCACGTCGCTCCATACTCCGGCGCCATGTTTGCAATCGTCGCGCGATCCGCCAGCGGCAACTCGCTGATGCCCGGCCCATAGAACTCCACAAACTTGCCCACAACGCCCAGCTTGCGCAGCATTTCCACCACCGTCAGCACCAGGTCCGTCGCTGTAGTCCCTTCCTTCAGCTTGCCTTCCAGTCGAAACCCAACCACCTGCGGCACCAGCATGCTCACCGGCTGTCCCAGCATCGCGGCCTCTGCCTCAATCCCGCCGACGCCCCATCCCAGTACGCCCAGTCCATTGATCATCGTCGTATGTGAATCCGTGCCCACCAGCGTGTCCGGATAGGCCGTGACACTTCCATCTTCCTCCGTCTTCGTGAAACACACCCGGGCCAGATATTCCAGGTTCACCTGGTGACAAATTCCCATCCCGGGCGGCACTGCCGAAAAATTATGGAACGCCGTCTGTCCCCACTTCAGAAACGCGTAGCGCTCGCGATTGCGAGTAAACTCCAGCGCCGCATTCAGGTCATACGCATTCGCGCTGCCATACTCATCCACCTGCACCGAGTGGTCGATCACCAACTCGGCGGGTTGCAGCGGATTGATCTTCTCCGGATCTCCGCCCATCACCTTCATCGCATCGCGCATCGCCGCCAGATCCACCACCGCTGGCACACCCGTAAAGTCCTGCATCAGCACCCGAGCCGGCATGTACGCAATCTCACGCGACGGCTCAGCCTTCGGGTCCCACTTCGCAAGAAAGCGAATATCATCTGCAGTCACCGTCTTGCCGTCCTCACAGCGCAGCAGGTTCTCCAGCAAAATCCGCAGCGAGTAAGGCAGCCGCGCAAGGTTCACGCCCTCAAGCGCGCTTAGTTTGAAGTAATTCACAGTCTGCGAACCGCTCGTGAGCGTGGCAGAGGCGTTGAAGCTATCAGGGTGCTTGGTATTCGGCATGGCGTATCGTCTCCTATTGGCTGGGGAGTGTCCTGGAACCGCAGCAGCACGACGCGTAGCCGCGCGCTGAAAACCTACTTCTGCAAGGAAAATCGTGGGCCTAAAAGGAACGTCCGCGGTCCCGGCGGCCACGGCGAAAACGCCTCACCCTCGGTGACCGGATCACCGACAAAAAAGATCGCATTAGCGGAGCGCTGCCCGGCATGCCTGAATTTTACCCCCGCCATCACTCCTTTGGCTTTTCACGCGCTCATTGTGCACCCACATCCCCCGCACCTGGCCGTGAATACCTCCTCCGGGGCAACAACTTGCATCTCATCCCAATGCGGACAGCCTGATTTAGCAAATCCACCAGGCCCCGGGAGTCTGTACGACTATGACGAAACATTTCATCGCAAGATCCGGTTTGCGCGTGCTGAGCCTCACCAGCCTCGCCGCGTTCCTAGCCTTCACCACTATGGGCTGCAAGAGCAGCGCCGGCGCTGCGACCACTACTGCAGCCGTCGACACCGGCACCGGTGGCGATTCCGCCGACGGTAATCTCGCCCCCGCAACCGCACAACCCACCAAGGTTCTCGGCACCAACGCCTCCTACACTCCACAGCAGCAGGGCGAAAACTATCAGGACCAGCAGCAACCTGCCCCCATCGTCCAGGGGTACAACAACCAGAACTACAACAACCAGGACAACAACGATCAGGACTACAACGATCAGTCCGACGCACCCGCCTACTATGCCAATCAACCGCCCCCGCAGTTGCCCGAGTACGATCAGCCTCCCGCACCCGATCCCAACTACATGTGGACCCCCGGCTACTGGGCCTGGGGTGACGGCGGCTACTACTGGGTTCCCGGCGCCTGGGTCGCACCTCCCTACTACGGTGCTCTTTGGACCCCTCCCTACTGGGGCTACTACGGCGGTCGCTACGGCTTCCATCGCGGCTACTGGGGCCCCCATGTCGGCTACTACGGTGGCATCGACTACGGCTTCGGCTACATCGGCATCGGCTTCTTCGGTGGCTACTGGCAC
>DATCDL010000063.1:0-3609 GCA_036510715.1 Acidobacteriaceae bacterium | reverse complement strand
ACGGTGTAAATCGCAATGCCCGCTCCGTAAGAAGAACCACCCAGGCCGGTATTCGCGGGCTCTGAATCGATTCGGTATTCATGCTGGATGAACGGCATCACCTCATCCACCAGGAACCGGGGATAATCCTTTCCATGTACCGTCGCGATCACTGGCGTCAGGCTGTCATCGGGAAACGGAAGATATTCGTTCGGCCGATCTCTCTTCCCTGCATTATCGATCCCCACAATGATGACTGGCAGAATTCTTCCACTCCGAATCAACTCCATAGCGGTCTCATCGACGCGCCATTCCTGCCGGTTGAAGATCGACGTACAGGCATCAAAAAGATCCTGACCATCGTTCAAATACAGTACCGGATAGCGTTCGCCGCGATGCTCAGGGCTCCAATATCCAGGAGGGAGCCAGACCCTGAGCATGCGCGTGTTATGAAAGACTTTGCTCGTGAACGCACGTATCACTAAATCGCCTGTGACTGAGCAATGAGGAATCTCCTGCTTTGCGATACCCACCTGAGCTTTACCAGCGCAGGCTATGGCCGCCAACACGACCGCAGAGAGGATGATCCGAGTCATCTTGTACCCAACCTTTCCTTGTTGTCGCCGCGCAGAACATAGCCGGATGTCCCTCTCCTGCGCGCTTCCGCGCAGGAGAGGGGTGTACCCAGCTCGCAATTCTCCACCCCTACTGCGCCGCGTAGTACGCCTTCACAATCTCCGCGTACGACTTCGGCACAAAGTCCATCGCCGGCGTTCCTCCCGCCAGATACTTCACAAAATAATCCCACCGCCGCTTCATCACATACGGTGTCGCTTCAGCGTAGCCGTGATGCACATTCGGAATCATCAGCATGTCGAAGTTTTTATTCGCCTTGATCAAGGCATCCACCACCAGCAGCGTATTGTTCGGCGGAACATTGTCGTCCATCGTTCCATGCGTCAGCATCAGGTGCCCCTGCAGGTTCTTCGCATAATTCTGATTCGCATGAGGCTCGTAGTTGCTTTTTCCATCCGGCCCAATCACCTCGAGCCCGGCCCACCGCTCATCCCAATCATCTTCATAGTCCCGATTGTCGTGGTTGCCGCTCTCCGCCCAACCCACTTTGAAGAACTCCGGAAAGTGGAACATCGCCGACACCGTCGCATTGCCTCCGCCCGAGTGTCCCCAGATTCCCACGCGATCCAGATCGATCCACGCATACCGCGACGCCAGGTCCTTGATCCCCGACACCTGGTCCGGAATCCTATCGTCGCCCATATCCGCGGGGCTTGAAGCATGCGCGTCATGGAACTCCTTCGACCGCTCCGGATTCCCCATCCCGTCAATGCACACCACCACAAATCCCAGATCCGCCAGCGACTGGTTATCTCCATCCGACGCCGCAAAGCTCCGTCCCCTCAATTCGCAAGCACTCCCCTGCGGTCCCGGATACACATAGTCCACCACCGGATATTTCTTCGTAGCATCGAAGTTCGTCGGCTTCCACATCACCCCCTCAATCGGCGTCTTCCCATCGCGAGCCTTCACCGTAAACGGAGTAGGAGGTTTCCATCCCGCCGCCAGCAACTGCGAAATATCCTGCTTCGCCAGCGTCAGCAACACCTTGCCCGAGTCATCCCGCACCACCGCCGTCTCCGGAGTATCCACCGTCGAATACACATCCACAAACGTGCTTCCATCCTTCGCAGCCGTCACGATATGCGTCGCCACTTCCGGCGTCAGCAACCGCTGATTCTTTCCATCGAAATCCACGCGATACAGATTGTCGAAGTACAGGTCCTCGCCCTTCTCCTTACCCGTCGCCATGAAATAAATCACGTGGTTCTTTTCATCCACGTACTTCAGATCCGCCACCGGCCCATCGCCATGCGTTATCTGATGCTTCAGCTTCCCGGTCGTCAGGTCATACAGATAAATCTGCGCCCAGTTGCTCCGCTCACTCACCCAAAGAAACTCATTCGAATCCCAAAGCACCTTCCAGTCTGTCTTGCTCTGCCATCCGTAGTACGAGTCCACATGCTCGTGATACACGTCGCGCACCTCACCCGTCGCCGTGTCCGCGACCCTCACATACTCATCTTTGTGATCCCGCGACGTTGCCACAAACGCCAGGCGTGCATCATCCGGCGAGAACTCCACATCACTCCATCGCCCATCGCCATCGCAGCTAATGTCATCGCACTCCATGCTGCGATGTTCCAGCGGCTCCGACTTCAACCGCACCACCGACGCCGTCGCCACATCGATCACCACCGGCTCAATCATCGTCACGTCCTTATCCCCCACCAGCGGATACCGCCAAGCCTCCAGCACCGGATGCCGATTCGTCACCGGCACCAGGTACATCAGCCCCGTCTTCCGCTGATCCTGCTGGAACGTCGCAATCTTCTTTCCATCTGCCGACCACGTCAGAATCGCCGCATCCGAGTGCTGCCACCCCGCGTTATCCGTCGCATACCCGAAGTCCTCCACGCCATCCGTCGTCAACTGTTTCTCATCACCCGTCGCAACCGTGCGAACCCAAAGATTGTTGTCGCGGATAAACGCCGCCATCGATTTATCCGGCGATAAATTTTCCGTCCCCGCATGACGCCGCGGCATCGCAGCCGGCTTCTTTGCCCCCTTCGCATCCAGCTTCGTGCCCGGCTTCTCCGCCGTCGTTTCCTCCGTCGGAGGCTTCGGCTCTTGCGTGCACTTCGCCACCTCCGCATCGCAATGGAATACGCCCGCGCGAGTCGTCACTGCGAACCCGCCATTCGCCTCCGCCTTATAGTTCGTCACGCCCAGCTTCCCAGGCTCAACCGTCTTCTTCGTCATCGCCGTCAGCGCAGCCGCCAGCTTCGCGTTATCGAACGCCGGAGCCACCGACCACCCCGCCGCACCCGGCCCCGCAATCATGTACGCCGTCCCACCCGCCGAAGGATCGCGATAAAACACCCGCCCGTCCGGCAGATATTCCACTCCCCGAACCGTATGGTGCACCAGCTCATTCGCGTTGTACGACATCCAGCGTTCCGCCTGCGCATAATCCTGCTTGGTATAAACCTTCTGCCCCAACACCGGCAGCGCAACAGAAACCACAACGAGCGAACAAACGAGCGAGCAGCGACGATTCAACATACGAAAGAAATATCCCGTCCTAAGAAGTTTTGGAGAAGACAGCAGTGCAAACAGCCTAGCCCAAAACCCACCCCGCACGCGAACCCGCCCACCCCGCGAGGCCTTCGCTTAGCCCTTTAAAATCAAGGCGACCAGTTCCACGAACCCTGGTCGCCCCGATCAACACCATTCAAGTAAACCTACTGAATCGTGATCGACTTCTGCGCCGCGTACACATTCCCATGCGCATCCCACAGCTTGAACTCCAGAAAGTGCGTCCCCGCCGCAAGCGTCTGTGTCGTATCGATGTACGTCGTCCCACCTGGACAGCTCCCGTTACTTTCGCAATTCGTTTTGTTGATCACCAGTGTTCCATCCACATACAGCTGCGCGGCCGTCGGCACATTCGCAGTAGCTCCATTCGCTAGAATCCGCACCGGCGACGATCCGCTCGTGCTAGCCGGCAGGCAGATATTCGCCGTTCCCTGCGCCGCCGGACACGTCGGCCCG
>DATCDL010000062.1:0-2794 GCA_036510715.1 Acidobacteriaceae bacterium | reverse complement strand
CGAGTTTATAGTGCTTCGGCTCCGCTTTGGTAGCGTCTTGGCAAAGAGCGCACGCCACCGCCAAATATAAAAACAGCATTAAGTACGTCACCGTTTTAATCAAGTTCGCTCCTGGGGAAGTTCGTGATTGGTCTGGATTCGCTTCGTCAATGCTTGATCTTAGATGAACATCGAACTACGTATCAGAGAAAACGGATTCCTTCACTTGCCAGGCTAACCCGGTACCAAAGAATTTGCCTCTTCCATGAATTACCACAGTAACTTGTGGGAATTCCCCACCCGCAAGCAGACTAAGGTTTCTCCGCCCAGGGACTGTGCCGGCCACCATAAAATGAATACCCTAGTCGCCATCCACGCGACGTATGACTACCGGCTTGTGGGGCTGTCGGTTGTTATTGCCATTTTTGCTTCCTATGTTGCGCTTGACCTTGTCGGACGGGTCACTGCGACGCGGGGCTTCGCCCGTGTGGCCTGGTTGATTGGTGGCGCAACGGTCATGGGCACCGGTATTTGGTCCATGCACTACACGGGCATGTTGGCCTACCGGCTTCCCATGCCCGTCTACTATCATGTGCCGACGGTCATACTGTCACTGCTGGCCGCGATCTTCGCGTCTTTTATCGCCCTGTACGTAGTGAGCCGTCCGCGCATGACGACGCTGCACGCAATCGGCGGCAGTCTCCTGATGGGTACCGGCATCGCCACCATGCATTACACCGGCATGGCAGCAATGCGGCTGGCGGCCATGCACCACTACAATCCTGGGCTGTGGTGGTTGTCGGTTTTGCTGGCAGTGGTCATTTCTCTGGCGGCGCTCTGGCTCACGTCTTATTCTCGCGACGAAAACCAGGGCCGGGTGCTGAAATTCGGCATCGCGGTGATTATGGGACTGGCAATTCCCGTCATGCACTACACCGGGATGGCGTCGGTCAGCTACATGCCGATGACTATCCCGCCCGACTTCACGAACGCCGTTGATATATCGGATCTCGCGAATGCGGCCGTAATCCTGGTAACTCTTGTAATTCTCGGCGGGGGGCTCCTGACTTCGCTCATTGACCGGCGCTTCTCGGCGCAGGCACGAGAACTTGCTCTCAGCGAGCAGCGCTATCAACTGCTGTTTGAGAGCAATCCACATCCCACTTTTGTTTTTGATCTGCACACGCAGCACTTCCTGGCAGTTAATCAGGCGGCAGTGGGGAAATACGGACACTCTACCGAGGAATTCCTCGTAATGAAGATCACGGACTTGCACCCAGCAGAGGCTCTCGGAAGTCTACTGGAGACAGCCAAGTCTGGTGTCCCTAGCCAAGCTCAACATCGGCGGAAAGATGGATCGGCCTTCGAGGTTGAACTCTCGTTGCGCTCGATCACGTGGGCAAGCAAGCCGGCAGGTTTGCTGCTCGCCAGTGACATCACCGAGCGCAAGCGCAATGAGCAGATGGAAGCGGAGCGGCGCAACTTTCTGGAATCCATCACCCAGAACTTGCCTCTCGAAGCCAGCCTTCATCAGTTGGTTCGTATTCTGGAAAATCAACTTCCGGGTGCTCTATGTTCTACCTTGCTGTTAAAGCCGGGAAAGTTGTGTCACGTAGCCGCCAGCAGCTTCAACAAAGATGTGCTCGCTGGCCTTGAGGGTTTCCGCCTCGAGGAAATCGCACTCGCTCTGGGAGTCGGTTCCGATTATCGGGAGATAGCCTCCTTGGAAGATTTTCCGGCGAATTGCGCGGACAAGGAACTCGGAGAATGGGCGGCCGCACTGAACCTGAAGTCCTGCTGGTCGGCGCCGGTATTGGACGCTAGCGGCCAGCTGCTCGGCTTAATCGTCGTATTCTTCCGCGACTTCAAGCAGGTTACTCCACAAGACCGCGATCGGCTAAATATGGCGCGGGGAATGGCATCCATTGCCATCGAACATCGCCGCCTGACCGACAGGCTGTCCTATCAGGCGCAGCACGATGCACTAACCGGGCTGCCGAATAGATTCCTGCTCGAAGACCGTCTGCAGCAAGCGGTCGCTTACGCCAACCGCCACAGCGCACAGATTGCGGTGCTGCTGCTCGATCTGGACGGATTCAAATACGTAAATGACACTTTCGGCCATCAGGCCGGCGACCAGGTGCTGATTGAGGTATCGAGACGACTACGATCCATTACACGCCAGGCCGATACTCTGGCCCGGATTGGTGGAGATGAGTTCTGCCTGGTCGTGAGCGACCTGCGGAACTCAAATGATGCAATCAGAATTGCGCAGACGTACCTTGATTTATTGCGCAAACCAATTCACATCGCTGAGCGCGACTGCCACGTCAGTGCCAGCATCGGCATCAGCTGTTATCCGGAACATGGTGTCGAACCGGAAGTGCTTCAACAGCATGCTGACACGGCGATGTATCACGCCAAGTTCAACGGGAAAAATGGACTCCAGATCTTCACACCAGAGATCAACGCCCATCTGCGCGAGCGCCTGGAATTGATGGGTGATCTGCGCCAAGCGCTGGAGAAAGGGGAATTCCGGCTGGAGTATCAGCCCCAGTTTCTCGCCGACGGGGAACTGGTTGGCTTCGAAGCTTTATTGCGCTGGCAACATCCCGAGAGAGGCACGATCGCGCCCGACCGATTCATACCCATCTCGGAAGAGACTGGTTTGATTGTTCCGATCGGCAAATGGGTTCTTGATGAGGCCTGCCAACAGCTGGCGACATGGCGGCGCGCTGGCTATCAGAGGTTACGCATAGCAGTAAACGTCTCCACCGTGCAGTTCGAGCGTCAGGATTGGATGGAAACTATTTCG
>DATCDL010000061.1:0-34881 GCA_036510715.1 Acidobacteriaceae bacterium | reverse complement strand
TGCAACAACATGGGCCTGACGGTGATGAAGCGGGGGGCGGGGGGCGGCATGGCGCTTGCGGTTCCTGCGACGCCGTCGGCTCCGGCGTCGCCGTGGAACCGGCTGCCCGTGCCGGCAGCGCTGGCGGTGGGGCTGCTGCTGATTGGGTTGCGTCGGCGGTCGCGGCTGGTGCGCGCGGGACTCGGAATTGGGCTGCTGGTGGTGTTCTCGCTGGCGGGGGTTGGCCTGACCGGCTGCAGCAACACAAGCACGACCGCCACCACGAGCAACACGGCCGCCGGAACGTACACGATCACGGTGACGGGAGCCGACAGCGTCAACCCGGCCGTCACGGCGTCGACCACGGTGACGCTGACGGTGAACTAGCCAGCTGCCCAGCGCAAGGTTGGATGCCCTCGACGAGAGATCGTCGGGGGCATCGGTCGTTTGTGCGGCCGTTTTTCCACCCTCCCGCCGCCATTTCCACCGCCTTCCACCTTGCGTCCACTGGTTTCGGGCCGTAGGCTGGATTCATCGCGCGTTAACGAAGCAGAAAACCCGCAATTCACGTGGCATTGACGAACTTTCCACAGCTAAACCCCAGAAAAACCGAAGTCATAGGGGCCTTCGGGCGCGTTTCGGGAGTATCTACTTCTACACCACTACATCTAGTTGTTTTATACTTGACTCGTACCAGATGCGGCGTTACTTTGATCTTCACCCGCAGCCTCTGGTGCAGCGCCTGACGTCCTGGCCACACCGCCGACAAGGACTCCCGACGCCACCTGTCCAGCTGTTACGTGGGCTGGATAAGCGTCCTTCACCAAGGCCGACTACCCATATTTAGCTCTAACCGGTACGTTCCGGATTCCCATCCGGCTGATCACCAGTTTTTCTCCCGAGAGGTACTTCAATGTCCGAAATGATTCAAGCCGCTGCCGCAGAGCAAACCACGCCCGTCGCAGCCGCAGCCGCAACCCACCCTTCGTCCCCCGGACTGCACTTCTCGCGCTACTTCACCATGCCCGGCGTCAACCCGTTCGACGAACTCGCATGGGAGTTTCGCGACGCCATCATCCAGGACTTCAAGGGGCGCCTCGTCTTCGAGCAGAAGGCTGTCGAAGTTCCTTCGGACTGGTCGGTTACTGCGACCAACATCGTGGCCTCCAAGTACCTGCATGGCCAGGTGGGGACGCCGGAGCGCGAGAAGGGCGTCCGCGACCTGATCTCGCGGGTAGCCGAATCCATTCGCGACTGGGGTAAGCGCGATGGCTATTTCGCGTCGGAAGAAGATGCAGATATTTTCTTTGCGGAGCTTACGCATCTGCTGGTCAACCAGAAGTGCGCGTTCAACTCGCCGGTCTGGTTTAACGTTGGTTGCGACCGCCTGGAGCCGAACTCGGACGCGCAGAACTGGCACTGGGACGCGACGCTGGGCAAGGTTGCTTTTTCGCGCACCGGCTATTCGCGGCCGCAGTGCTCGGCGTGCTTCATCAACTCGGTCGACGACTCGCTGGACTCGATCCTGACGCTGGCGAAGACCGAGGGCATGCTCTTCAAGTGGGGTTCGGGTGCTGGCTCGAATCTGTCGGCGATCCGCGGATCGATGGAGACCCTCTCGGGCGGCGGCACGGCCTCTGGCCCGCTCAGCTTCATGCGCGGCTTCGACGCCTTCGCCGGCGTGATCAAGAGCGGCGGCAAGACTCGCCGGGCGGCGAAGATGGTGGTGCTCAACATCGATCACCCGGACATCGAAGACTTTATCCAGTGCAAGGTCAAGGAAGAGAAGAAGGCCTGGACCCTGATGCAGGCTGGCTACGACGGGTCGGGCCCGGACTCCGAGGCGTTCACCAGCATCTTCTTCCAGAACGCGAACAATTCGATTCGCGTGACGGATGAGTTCATGCAGGCCGTTGAGCACGATGGCATGTTTACGACTCGCACGGTCAAGGGCAAGGAGCCGGTGAAGGAGTATCGCGCCAAGGACCTGATGCATCAGCTGGCCGAAGCGACGTGGCAGTGCGGCGATCCCGGGATGCAGTATGACACGACGATCAACCGCTGGCACACCTCGAAGAACACAGCGCGCATCAACGCGTCGAACCCCTGCAGCGAGTACATGTTCCTGGACGACTCGGCGTGCAATCTCGCGTCGTTCAACCTGATGAAGTTCCTCACGCCTGGGGGCCAGTTCGATATTCCGGCCTACCGTCACGCGATCGCCGTCGTCACGACTGCGATGGAGATCATCGTTGACGCAGCCGGGTACCCGACGGAGCAGATCAGCAAGAACTCGCATGACTATCGGCCGCTCGGGCTGGGATACGCAAATCTCGGCGCGCTGCTGATGGATCGCGGGTTGCCGTATGACTCGGACGCTGGTCGGGCCTATGCGGCAACACTCACTGCGATCTTGTGCGGTGATGCGTATGCGCAGTCCGCGCGACTGGCCGCGACCGCTCCCGCGCTGGGCGCAGCAACTCCGCTTACACAGTCCAATGGTGTTGACGGCGGAGCGTGCCCGGGCTTCTATGTGAACCGCGAACCCTTCCTCGATGTGATCCGCATGCACCGCGCCGAGGTGAACAACATCGACCGCTCGCTCAAGTCCGGAGCGGCCGGGTATGAAGACGTCGCGGGCTTCGTTGCGCCGCAACTCTCCGAGCTGAAGTCGGCCTCGCAGGAGGCGTGGGACACGGCGTTGGCCCTGGGAGAACAGCACGGCTATCGCAACTCGCAGGTTACGGTGCTCGCACCGACGGGCACGATCGGCTTCATGATGGATTGCGATACGACGGGCATCGAGCCCGACCTGGCGCTGGTGAAATATAAGAAGCTGGTTGGCGGAGGCATGATCAAGATCGTGAACAACACCGTTCCCGGCGCGCTGTTCAAGCTTGGCTACAAGGACAGCGAAGTTGAGGGCATCGTTAATTACATTGACGCGACGGGCACGATCGAAGGCGCACCTGCGCTCAAACCGGAGCACCTGGCGGTGTTTGACTGTTCGTTCAAGCCGGCGAAGGGAACGCGCACGATCGCATGGACCGGGCACGTCAGGATGATGGCCGCGACCCAGCCGTTCCTCTCGGGCGCGATCTCGAAGACAGTAAACCTTCCGAACGACTGCTCGGTGCAGGACATCGCGGACGCTTATACCGAATCGTGGCGGCTTGGTTTGAAGGCGGTGGCGATCTACCGCGATGGGTCCAAGGGCACGCAGCCTCTGAACGTGAGCGCGCAGACCGACGCCGACAAGAAGGGAACGTCCGTCGACTCGAACGCTGCGGTTTCTGCTGAGAAGCTGGCGGCGATGGCCGAAGCGAAGGACGTTGTCTCCGCCCAGTTTGCGTCCACGCAAGCCGCGCTGGGGATTGCGCAGAGCCAGCTAGCGGCGTTCCTCCAGGCCGCGAACCAGAACTCGGACTCGCTCGATGCACAGGCACCACCGCGCGCGGTGCGTCATCGTTTGCCGGCCGAGCGCGCCAGCATTACGCATAAGTTCGGTATCGGCGGGCACGAAGGCTACATCACGGTTGGGCTGTATCCGAATGGAGCGCCGGGTGAGATTTTCATCCGCATGGCCAAGGAAGGGTCGACGATTTCGGGCTTGATGGATTCGTTCGCAACGGCGATTTCGATGGCTCTCCAACACGGCGTTCCTCTGAAGGTGCTGGTGGAGAAGTTTGCGCACACTCGCTTCGAGCCGTCGGGCTGGACGGGTTCGGAAGAGCTCGGCTATGCGAAGTCGATCATGGATTATTTGTTCCGCTGGATGCAGCTGCGGTTCCTCTCGGGGCAGCAGCTGGATTTATTCTCGGGGCTGAAACAGCCGACCCTGGCTGCGGCACTGCCCAGCGGGTACATGCCTGCACCCGCAGACTTGTCCTCCTCTGCGGCAGGAGTATCTGCTTCATCGGGTTACGGTCAGGTTGCGGCAAGCAACGACGCCCCGACCACCCACGAGCTACACGGCGAAGCCTTCCAGTACACGGACCGCACCCCGCCGCAGCAAGGCATCGCGCCAGACCTGACGGCGCGGTCGGGGATCGAGCAGGGTAGCCCTCTTGACACCGTCGAGGACCGCAGCGTGTACCACACAGCTTCGGCGATGCAGTCGATGTACAACATGGGCGATGCGCCTAGCTGCAGTACCTGCGGCAGTATCATGACGCGGAACGGCTCGTGCTATCGCTGCATGGAATGCGGAAGCACCAGCGGTTGTTCATAGGAACTTATAGCTACTTTTACTGGGTTTGTGTGCGCGCACGCTCAAAAGGCAAGTCGCGATCACTTACTTGCTGTGTGTGCACACTTAAAAGGCAAGTCGCGATCACTTAGTTGCAAGTTTACGTTATTTTGCAAGTTTCAGGACGCTGGATATGCGAGAAGGTTGCCAGTGCCACAGTCTCCTATGAGGATCTCGACCGCATCACCGACCGAGCCCACATCATCGAGGCTGGAACCGACAGCTATCGATTCCGAAGAACCATGGAGAAAGGCAGGAGCAAAACGGCAGGCTGAAGGATCGCACTCGATGAAACCAGGCTTCCGCTACGCTCCAGCCCGGTCCCATCGAATCTCCTCAACACGACAATGGCCCATCAACTTCCACAGGTGGGTCAAAGTTAACTTCCGAAGATGGGCCAAGGTTAGTTGCCAAACGCAACAAGGCGATCGCCCTAATGCCTGCGTGCTGTGCCATAGAGATAACCCAGCGGAATGGGTAGACTCGCAACTGAAGGCTTGGAAGGGGAGCACACTGGTGGACGCCCAGAACGATGCGGCTGGTGCCGGGCCCGTTACCGCTCGCGGTAGCGAGTAGTTGCGTGACGGAGTCCTTGGCTTGCGAAACTGTCTGTCAAGGAATTTATCGAATGTTGCCCAGCGCCAGGAGAACCGTCGCTGCCGTCAAACATGAGAGTCCGACTCCCAGTAGCCCGATTGCCCTTCGTGGCGCGCGCTTCCATTCGCACGTCAGAACTCCTGATAGCGTAGCCGTCATAATCATGAATATTTGGAAGAGCCCCCAACCGACGGACGTTCCGAATAGTCCCAAGCAGCTCGCGCCCATGCCGTAGAGCGCCATCGATCCCATCCACAGGACCGCCATGAGCGATGACCAGCCGAAATCCGGCCCAGGGGAATGAAAAGATTTCCACGTTCCGTTCTTTGATAGCAGATAGAGACAGTACGCGATGTTCGGAACAAATCCCCCTGCCAGCGCGACGGGCCACACCGCATATCCCGCGTGCAGGACGGGGACTCCCATCCGGACAGCCTCCTGAGCTATATCCTGTCCGAATGCAAAGGAATAGTTCAGCATTGGTGCCATGAGGCCGCAAATAGCGGCAAGCACGACCGCGACTCGATACCCTTGACGGGAGGGCACATTGCTCGTTCCCGCCGCAAAGTTCGATGCGTATTCACGGATCTGTCCGCCCCACCCCGTGAAGAAGACTCCTCCAACCATAATGACAACACCACTGAAGATGAAGTACGCGGCATGCCCCGTCACTGCCGCATTATGCTGCACCAGCAGCGGTACGAGCGTTCCCAAAACCGCTCCAAGACCAATGATGATTGCATAGGCCACGCCCAGCCCCAGGCGGTTCACTGAAATGCCGAACAGGATCTGTGCAATGCCCCAGCCCGCTCCCAGCAGTAGCGGAACGGCCAACTGCCCCCACGTCAGCTCGAGATAGACATCCAGAAGGTGGTTGACCAGAATAATAGCAAGCGCCCAGGGCAGAATGACGAGCGAGACCACACTGAAGACAAGCCAGACATTCTCCCAGCGCCACGATCGCGCGAACTTCATGGGCAACATGCAGTTGCCTGCCATCAGGCCAGCGAACATGGTCAGGGTAACGCCGTACAAAGTATTCTCAGTCACATAGCTCCTAGCTCCGCTATTGGATAGGCTTGAGGTCGCAGGAAGCGCCTGGCTCCTGTGGCGGCTTGTAAACACCGCCGCTCACTTGCGCTGGGAACACAAAGTGAGAACGTAGGTGGGGAATATGTTCCAGTAGCAATGCCTCGTGCCCCATCGCGATATGGTTAAACAACACTAGGTGTTGATGCAGTTGGCCCATGTCGCCCACATGGGGTACCACCGGCAGTCCGAACTCCTTCGCCATGAGACTCACAGCCAGAAATTCACTCACTCCGGCCAATCTTGTGCAGTCGGCCTGCACGTAATGCACTGCCGAGGACTGCATGAAATTCTTAAAGACCACGCGGTTCGGTATGTGCTCTCCTGTAGCAACTTTGACTGGCGCGATCGTACTCGCCACCACGGAATGACCGTGCACATCGTCAGGATGTGTCGGCTCTTCAATCCAAAGCGGCCGCACCTTCGCGAGTTCTCGGCAGCGGCGAAGCGCGACAGGGAGATTCCAACTTTGGTTGGCATCCAGCATCAGTGTTCCAGTATCTCCAACACACTCGCGTAGCATCATCGCTCGGCGCAGGTCGCGCTCCGCATCAGGAGAGCCCACCTTCAACTTGAAGGCGGTGAATCCCTGGTCCATCGCGCGCAGCGTCAGTTCACGCACCTTCGCGTCATCGTATGCCATCCATCCAACGGAAGTGTCGTATCCGGGATAGCCCGTCGTAAGAATTTGCTCCCGCTCATGGCGGCTGCCCATCTTGTCGCGGAGCAGATCAAGCGCGTCCTGTGCGGTCAACTCATCTTCCAGATAGCTCAGGTCCAGCAACCGAACTACCTCTTCTGGCGTCAGGTCAAGGAGAAGTCTCCAGAGCGGCACACCGCGACTCTTCGCCCACAGATCGAAGCAGGCGTTGGTAATCGACGCCAACGCCAGATGGACCACGCCCTTGTGCGGCCCCAGCCAGCGCAGACACGGATCGTTCGCCAGTCGCTGACTCACGCACCCGAAGTCGGCCATGAGCTGTTCGATCTCCAGCCCGGCAAGTGGCCGAGCCAGCAGTTCAATCGCCTTACATACGAGTTGATTTCCCTCCCCAAGCGTGAGACAGATCCCCGTTCCGCAGAGACCGTGATCGCTCTCCAGCAGAGTGACCGCCAAGCAATATTCAGGATTGGTATGCACGGCATCCGTTCCCGCCCCTGCAGGCAAATCGTATCTCGCATCGCGAGTGGAGATCCTGTTGATGGTGTAGGTAGGCATGGCCTCTCCGGTTTCGTTATCGTCTGTAACCCAATTCCGCTCCGCCGCTCACGGGAAGAATGCATCCTGTCATGAACCGCGCTTTAGCAGATAGTAAAAACACCGCAGCGTCTGCGATCACGTCTCCGCGTGGGCAATAGCCCAAAAGGTGAATGTCGTCCAGAGATTCCCGGATACGATCTGGGTCTCGCTGCTCAGTGCACCATCGCTCGAGCATCGGCGTCCATACGCCGGCGGGGCAGATTGCGTTAACCCTGATTGAGTAGCTCGCATAATCGACAGCCATCGCTTTGGTCAACGAGATCATCGCACCCTTGCTTGCCACGTACGCCGCGTGTTCTGCCTGTCCAATCAGCCCCACCATACTTGCCGTATTCAAAATGCAGCCTTGGCTCGCCTTGAGAGCTTCGAATGCAAACCGTGTCGTCCAGTAAACGGATTTCACATTCGTTCGTTGCACGTCGTCCCACTCATCCTCCGTTGTCTCATGAAGCGGTTTGGAGGGACTCGAAATGCCGGCGTTATTGTGGACCGCATCGATGCGTCCGAATCGATCGAGCACCGCGGTCAGCGCGATGCGAATCATCTCCCCATCGGAGACATCCGCTCTCAGCGCTATGCTGCCGCAGCCTAACTCCGCTGCCGTTCGACGAGCTGCGTCCAGATCGCGATCCACAATCGCAACCCTCGCACCTTCGCGCCCGTAGGCAAGCGCACACTCGCGGCCAATCCCATCGGCGCCCCCCGTCAGCACGATCACCTTCCCGGTCAGTTCATCTGCCATATCAGACGCGCCTCTCCCATAGCCCATAGGCCGCACTCCCAAAGCGATCCATCGCTCTCTTCACATACTGCTCAGCGACGTCGCCCTCGCCTTCGCGCAGCAGGTCAACGATTCGCTGGTGTGCCTCCAGATCTTTGCCCCACACCGTAGTCTCTTGCCCGCTGGTCGTTACCCGCATCCGCACAAAGGCAAAGAATGGAAGCAGAATGCGACGCGCCTGCTCGATGACGTATGGATTCTGCGAGAGCCTGCAGAGCTCCATATGAAACTGCAGATCGCAGTCCAGCAGATGCTCGCGCTTCCCTGCCATTGCCGCCTCACGCATCTCGTGCACTGTCGACTGCAAGATCCTTAAATCAGGCTGTCCGGCGGCAGCCAATCGCGCAGCCAGACCTTCGATCGCGCCGCGCAGGTTATAGAGATGCGCTACATCCTCTTCGCTCAGATTGATCACGCGGGCGCTCCGTCCAGACTCCTTGCGAATGAATCCATCTTGAGCCAGGATGTTGATCGCCTCGCGAATCGAGCCTTGCGCCACCCCAAACTTCAGTGCCCACTTGCCTTCCACGATTCGCTCGCCAGGAGCCAGCGAACCCTTTACGATCTCGCGCCGCAAGCGCTCTGCCAGCTTGGTCTTCACTAGACCCTTCGTTGAAAGAGATGAATGCGTTGACATAGTTTGAGCACTTAAATCTATGAATCTCTGAAACCGTACGCCTCGGTATTACCCACTGTCAAACGGCATTTTAGCCTCAATAACCAGTCATTTCACGCTCTGGCTTGACATCTCCGCGACCCCAGTCTTATCTTTTCTCTCCATATGAGTGCTTGCAATTATCCTCGAAGGCAGTTCCTTCAACTTGCACTCGCCGCCTCTGCCTTACCGCTCCTACCCACGGCGGCCTTTGGTTCCATCTTCGAGGATGAACGTACAGCCTGGTATCGCAACGCCAAATTTGGGATGTTCATCCACTGGGGGCCTTACTCACTGGCGAGCGTCGAGGCTTCCTGGCCCATCATGAGGCCAAAGCCCGGCGGCATTACCGAGGCGGAGTATCGCGCCCTTCCGCAGCGCTTCAACCCAACTAGGTTTGACCCACAGGCCTTAGTCGATCTGGCTCGCACTGCAGGTCAGGAGTACATGGTCTTCACCACCAAACACCACGATGGCTTCTGCATGTTCGACTCCGCTTACACGGATCACAAGATCACCAACACTCCATATGGAAAGGACATTCTAGCGGAACTCGTGGCGGCGGCAAAACACTCCAATATGCCGCTGGGATTCTATTATTCGCCGCCCGACCTCTACCATCCCGGCTTCCGCGACACATCGAAGCTGGCAAGCGTGAACTGGGAAGGCCAGCCTGAACGCCCAGAGTGGCCACTTTATCTCGACTACATGCAATTGCAACTTACCGAACTACTCACCCGATACGGGCCAGCCGCCTTGATCTGGTTCGATGGCCTGAACGACCAGAAGAAGTACGACGGCCAGCGTTTCCTCAATCTCATTCACAGGCTCCAACCCCGAACGCTGGTCAATGATCGCATCGGCGTACCAGGAGACTTCCAGACACCGGAGCAATTCATCCCCAATGCAATCCCCACGCGTAACGTAGATATCAGCGGTATCGACCGCACCGTTGAGAAACAACTGAAGCCCAACGCCGTTCCCTTACCCGAGGACTTCCAACTATGGGAGACCTGCATGACCATCAACGACACCTGGGCCTATAACAAGAACGACCACAATTACAAGTCTTCCGAGTTTCTCATTCGCAGCCTGGTGGAAGTAGCAAGCCGGGGGGGCAACTTCCTGCTCAATGTTGGTCCGCAACCAGACGGCGTCATTCAACCTGAGTTTCAGCAACGTCTTCGTGCCATCGGCGATTGGCTCGCTATCAACGGCGAGTCCATCTACGGCACGACCTATGGCCCCGTGCAGGGAATGAACGGTCTACGCACCACGGCGAAGGGCAGCACCATCTTTGTCCATGTCCTCGACTGGCCCACCGCACCGCTGGAACTGGGCGGAATCGATCCAAAGATTCTCTCCGCACATCTCATCGCGAATGGGCAACCCTTGAAGTTCAGGCAAACTGATGCCGGGGTACAGATCGATCTTCCTCCTCATGCACTCGACACGAACGTAAGCGTCATCGCGCTCAGAACACTTTAGGTTCCAGCGGTAATACGTTTTTGCTTTCATCACCATCCTTCTTCGACACACGAAAGGAACGCAATTGACAATGCTCCGATTCATCGCCCCAGTCCTCCCCCTGTTCTTGTTTTTTTCCTCTTCGGTCGGCGTCGCCCAGGTCGAAGGTGAGCACATTGCGACATCGGCATCCCATCCCGTCGCAGCGATCCAGGACACGGAAACTCCCGCGCAGCACGACGCGCGTATGGCATGGTGGAGGGAGGCTCGCTTTGGAATGTTCATCCATTGGGGACTTTACTCAGAGCTCGCAGGTACCTGGAATGGCAAGCAGATCCCGGGGATCGGAGAGTGGATCATGAATAACGCCTCCATCCCCGTGGCGAATTACAAAGCTCTTGCAAATCACTTTAACCCGACAGCGTTCAGTGCTCACGACATCGTTGCCCTCGCCAAGTCTGCCGGAATGAAGTACATCGTTATTACAGCGAAGCATCACGACGGCTTTGCAATGTTTGATTCGAAAGTTAACGCCTTCAACATCGTCCAGGCAACACCCTTTCATCGCGACCCCATTCGCGAGCTGGCCGTGGAGTGCCGCAAACAAGGCATAAAGCTTGGCTTTTACTATTCTCAGGATCAGGACTGGACCGCTCCGGGCGGTGCGGCCTATAAAACCGGCAATCATGATCTACCCTCGCATCACTGGGATAAAGCGCAGGACGGCGACTTCGCCACGTACCTGCACACCAAGGCCATCCCGCAACTGAAAGAGCTGCTCTCGAACTATGGCGATTTCCCTGTCGTGATTTGGTTCGATACCCCGACCGCGGATATGACACCAGAACTCGCAGGCGAAATCGTAACGCTGCTCAACCAGCATCCGAATCTGATCTGGAATAATCGGCTCGGGGGAGGCTACGAGGGTGACACCAATACGCCGGAACAATATATCCCCGCGAAGGGCTACCCTGGCCGCGATTGGGAAGCCTGTATGACCATGAACGACACGTGGGGATACAAATCCTACGACAATAATTTCAAAAGCACAGAGACGCTGCTTCGGAATCTTATCGACATAGCCAGCAAGGGTGGCAACTACCTTCTCAACATCGGTCCCGATGCGAAGGGCAATGTGCCGCTACCGGAAGTCGAACGACTCCACCAGATGGGCAAGTGGCTCGCCGTCAATGGTGAGGCTATCTACGGCACGCAAGCAACGCTCTTCGGGGCCGAAGATGGAAGCTTCAGCGCAACTGAAAAGGAAAAGGACGGAAAGCCGAAATTCATTCCCGCATGGAACTGGCGTTCGACGACTACCCCTCACAAGATCTACATTGAGCTCTTCACCTGGCCCGGCCGCAATTTCCGCCTGGACAACGTTCCCAGGCACGTCACGGGTGCCTACTTCCTTGCAGACCCCGCGCACAAGCCGCTGAAATTCGAGGATAAATCGAATGCGGTTGACGTCCACCTTCCAGCCGCCGCCTTAGATCCAATCGCGACCGTTCTGGTCCTTAACACCGATTGAAAATTGAACTCCACATGGCCCATTAACATCCAATATGTGGGGTTCAGTCGCTCGACTGTGTTCTAGCAGTGGACAGCTTGTTGGCGAAGCGCTACTAAGCAAATGGAACGGTCCCGCGCGACGGCCATCGACAGTCGCGAGGGGTCTGTGGTCAGCATCAGGAGCACGCTAATGGGCGAGAAGATACGGCGCACGTTGAATCGTGGGAGCGTTCTGAAGGACGTAACCGCTGTCAGTCCAGGAGAAGCACGAGTAGATGGCAACCTCGCTTTTATGAAGGGCGTCATTGCTTGGCCTTGATCTTTGGCGACCCTCCATGTGTTTCATAAGAGCAGTTCCGTAACATCGGCACCAAAGAATTTGCAGCCATAGAATCACGTGCACGATGAACCTGGTCTAAGGAGAAGCATGTATGCGTCGAAGGGATTTTTGCAAACTGATCGCAGCAACGGCTGCAACGGTGGCCGTGCCGACCGTGGCGGAGACAGTCGAAACAACGGAACAGTCTGCAGTCGGCACTGGGCCAGCCATCGCCGCAGATCCCACCACCCCAGAACCCGGTGGCTTCGACATGTTCACGGAAGACTATGCCGCATTCTGCGCTACACCAGCCGACCGCCGGGTCTTCTATGCTCTGCAAAATGGGAAATTCATAAAGGAAAAGCTCGACGAAAAAACGTGGCAGCCGACAGCCTGGGGCGAGCCGCCGAGCTTGTCCATTCCGGGCGGATCGTGGGATGGCGTGCCGATCGACTCTCCGATTGCCGACCTGAGTGGAGACGGTCCCTACAAGCCCACTTGGGATTCACTGCTTCAATACGAAGCGCCAGAGTGGTATCGCGACGCCAAGTTTGGTATCTGGGCGCACTGGAGTCCTCAGTGCGTCCCTGAGGACGGCGACTGGTATGCACGCAACATGTACATGGAGGGTTCCGGACAAAACAAATTTCAATCGGACCACTATGGCGCGCCCTCCCGTTTCGGCTACAAAGACCTCTGCGCGCAGTGGACATTGTTGAACTGGGAACCCGATCAACTTATCGACCGATACAAGAAAGCGGGCGCCAAGCTGTTTATTGCGCTGGCGAATCATCATGACGGCTTCGATACGTGGAACTCCGGACACCAGCCCTGGAACGCTCAGAGCCTCGGACCACATCGAGATGTCGTCGGAACCTGGGCGGCGGCAGCGCGCAAGCAGGGGATGCGCTTCGGCGTAACGGTTCACCAAGCACGCAACTGGTGGTGGTTCCAGCCCTCGCACGGAGCCGACAAGACCGGCCCGCTGGCTGGGGTTCCCTATGACGGCGATCTCACCGCGGTAGAAGGCAAAAATCAGTGGTGGGAGGGCTTCGATCCACAGCGGTTGTACGGCGCCAAACACCCCGCCGACGCGCTTCCCGACATTTCGTACGTGAAGAACTTCTACGACCGCACCCGCGATCTGATCGATCAGCATGATCCAGACCTGCTCTACTTCGACAACTCGCTGCTTCCTCTTGGATGGGGCGGGATGAACATCGGCTCCTACTTTTACAACCATAACCTGAAGACCCATGGTGGAAAGATGGAGGCCGTTGTCAACGTGAAACAAGTCCCCGACCGTCTGGCCAAGTCTGTCGTTGCCGATTACGAACGCGGCCTTACCGACAAGATCATGCCGTATCCCTGGCAGTCGGAGACCTGCATAGGAGAGTGGCATTACCAGCGCGACCTGTTCAACCAGCCCGGCACGTATGGTGGCTACACTCCGCCACGCGACATCATCCATTGGTTGATCGATACGGTCAGCAAGAACGGCACATTCATTCTGAATATTCCTGGCAAGCCCGATGGAACGATCGATAGCAAGGAGATCGCATTCCTCGACCGTCTCACCGAATGGATGCAGGTCAACGGCGAAGCCATCTACGCCACGCGCCCATGGAAGATCTACGGTGAGGGACCGGACGCAGTGAAGAGTGGCTCATTCCAGGGGAACAGCGTCAGCAAGCTGGGACCTAAGGACATTCGGTTTACACGGAACAAAGCCAACACGGTCATCTACGCAATCGTGCTGGGCTGGCCTAGGGACGAGGCAGTCATTCGAGCCCTGGGAACGGTCAGTCCACAATCGCCGGGCAAGATCACAAACGTCGAACTGTTGGGCTACCAGGACAAACTCAAGTACCGCCAGGATGGGTCAGGCCTGCATGTCCGGCTTCCCGCCCAGAAGCTTTCCGACGATGCAATCGCCCTGAAAGTCACTCTCGCCTAAGGAAACGGATGTCTTGGAATGTCACAAGCAATGCTTTACGATTTGCGTGTCCTCTGCAACGAGCTTGATGTTTGTGAGCGCTTGGAACGCTCTCGAGGCTGATATTTAGCCCCGCTCTTTGC
Source organism: Acidobacteriaceae bacterium (assembly GCA_036510715.1). Classification (GTDB taxonomy): domain Bacteria; phylum Acidobacteriota; class Terriglobia; order Terriglobales; family Acidobacteriaceae; genus Granulicella. Next base: position 20,893 of record DATCDL010000061.1, on the reverse strand, counting down.
AGCTTCAGAACTCCTGATCGTTGAAGCGCGAACCTTCAAAGATGGCTCAAGAATGACGCTCATTGCTTGCGGTCGAACCTTCGACTCGATCATCCCCAACAGGATCGCAGCCGTGCGTTCGCCTATCGCCTCGCTATTTTGATCGATGCTCGAGAGAGGCACTCGAAGAGAACTGTTGTAATGCAGGTTCCCGCAGCCGATGACCGCTATATCCTCCGGAATACGCAGCCCAGCTTCCAGGATCGCATCCATTGCGCCAATTGCCAGTGGATCGTTATATGCAAAAATCCCGTCTGGGAGCGGCTTGTGTCTCAACAGGAGACGCATGGCTTCGGCGCCGAGCCGAATACTTTCGATATCTACACTGGAACGAGCGACGACCAGGGATTCGGAATACTTGAGCCCTCGGCGTTGAAGCGCATTCTTGTATCCGTCAAATCTTCGAATTCCCGTGCTGTTATTTCTTCCTCGAATATGAGCGATCACACGGCACCCCTGATCAATGAGGTGTTCTGTCGCCATCCTTCCAGCAGCTTCATCGTTTGTGCCCACGAAGTTGGCTGTGAGGCCTTGAATTTCTCGGTCGATCAATACATACGGAAGTCCCTGGCGATCAATTCGATCAAACAAATTCGTAATCGTTGTTGTTGAAGCGATAACCAATCCGTCTAATTGGCGTGCCATCAAATGCTGTACCTCGCGAGTCTCGAGTTCAGCATTCTCCTCTGACGAAGAGATCATCAGGGAGTACCCTCGTTGACCAACTGCAGCTGAAAGTGATTTGGCGATCTCCGCAAAGAACGGGTGCAGCAAATCGGGGACGACCAACCCAATTAGGTAGCTGCGGCCCGTCACCAGGCTGCGCGCCATGATATTTGGCTGATAGTCAAGCTCTTTTACACGCTGGAGAACCCGTTCGCGTGTTCCATCGGCGATATCCGGGTGATTTCGCAAGACTTTAGAGATGGTGACAACGGAAAGATTCAAATCCTTCGCGATGTCCTTCATTCGAACAGTCATACATCGAACTATACAGGCGATTGGATGCGACGTAATAGGCACTAGCGGATCGCCAAGTGTCTTGGAACGCAGAAAGGCCTTCGCGCTTCGTATCAGTCGTGGGGTAAAGCTCTTTTGACCTCCCTCACTTCTCTCACCCGTTCATAACTGGAGCTTCTCGGTTGTGAGCCGACCCAAAAACTAAGCCGGATTGAAGTTGAGGAATAGGCCTGATGTGGTTCTCTGGAAGTAGTAGAGGGGAACTGGTATGGGCGAGCGTGGACAAAGCGAAGAGGAGACTCTGCGGGTGTTACAGGAGGCGGAGTCTGGGGACACGGTGGTGGAGACCTACCGAAAGCATGAGATCAGCCAGCCGACATTTTGTCTATGGAAAGAGAAGTGCGCCGGGCCAGGGCTGAACGAGTTGCGGCGGTTGCCAGGGACATCTGGTCACTCTCGGACCTCGTGCAAGTATCTAGAATCGACTGCGCCAATATTGTATATGCGTGATATCTCTAAACATCGTTTACTTTAACGATGTTTCATGCTATTCATGCTTAGATTCAAGACCTTCATTCGAGCGTTCCTTTCGGGGTACGGCGGGAGAATTTGATGCGCTATCGAAACCTCGGCGAGACTGAACTCAACCTGTCTGTTCTCGGATTTGGTGCCTCTCCCCTTGGCGATGTCTTTTCCGCGGTCGATCCTGTCGAGAGTACGCGTGCCGTACATGCGGCCATCGATCAGGGAGTCAACTTCTTCGATGTATCGCCTTACTACGGCATGACGCTCGCAGAGCAGCGCCTCGGTGAGGCACTTTCTGGAAAACGAAACCAGGTCGTTCTCTCCACCAAGTGTGGACGCTACGGAGGCAATGACTTTGACTTCTCCGCTCGAACGGTTCTTGCAGGGGTAGACGAATCGCTGGCCCGGCTTAAAACCGACTACATTGATCTCCTTCAAGTCCATGACATAGAGTTTGGAAGCGTCGAACAGATTGCAGCAGAAACGCTGCCAGCTTTGCGAGGTTTGCAGCAATCAGGAAAGGCCCGGTATATCGGCATAACCGGGTACTCTCTTGAGGCTCTCGCTCGCCTGGCCGAATCCGCACCCGTTGATTCCATCTTGAGTTATTGCCGCTACAACCTGATGGTCCGCGATATGGACAACTTCCTCACCTCCCTTGCACGCGAAAAGTCGATCGGTCTCATCAATGCATCTCCCCTACACATGGGCGTACTCAGCCCAAACGAAATACCCGCCTGGCATCCGGCTCCTCCTGCCATTCTGGAGGCCGGCCGCCGGGCGAATGAGATCTGCAACGCCCACGGCTTGCTTCTCCCTGAAGTCGCGCTTCGCTTCTGTCTCGATCACAGCTACGTCTCAAGCACCTTGGTCGGCATGTCGACCACCAAGCAGCTCGAACAGAATTTGCGTGCCCTTGAACCTGCTGACGACTCGACGGTCGTTCAAGAGATCGAAGCAACTATCGGAACTAACATGAACTATGTTTGGCGTTCTGGCCGGTAGACAGAATGGCCTGCTGAAGTTCCCGGCGTCTCTTGAGCTAGTGGAGATGAGACAGTCTGGAACGATGACGGGTCTGGATTTTCTGTACCAGCTAGGCGAACCGTCCTCGGCCTATCCGTGTCTCTTCCTGATCGCTGCTAATCACAACCGGGCCTGCGAACTCGGCTGGTTTCCTGTCGCGGGGGTCTTCACCTGTGCAGTCCTGTCGATGTGGGCCGGTGGTTCCATTGGATGTGGGCCACATCGAACTGTGACAGTGGCCCAGGGCCGAAGCAGGTGTCAGACCTTGGCACTTTCCAGATTTCATGACTTCCGAATCAAATGGAAACATCAGTTCACCCCAGCCAATGCTAGTTTGGGGATTTGTTTGCAAGAGGCGCAAAGCTCTTGACACCGGTCTGAGATAGTGACTAGTATCCTCCAGTTATCGTTACAGTAGACGTTCAACCCATCAAAAGATCGACCCCGGCGTCCAACTAGGGTTGGACGCCACCAAATCAGCCGACTGTGCTCGGCGCCCAAATTTTTCATACGGAGGCGGTTATTATGAGAATCTCGGACAGAAGGCATTGCATCGGGCCCTGGTATCTCACTGTATCTCTGATCCTTTTGAGCCTTACGTGGTTCATCTCCCCTGTTCTCATGGCCCAGCAGGCAACCGCGAGTGTAAACGGCGTCGTCAAGGATCAAACCGGCGCTGCAATTCCAACAGCGCAGATCGAGCTCAAGAACGTCAATACCGGGGTCGCGAGGACAACAACCACAAACAGTGACGGAGTCTACACCTTCCTCAACATAACGCCAGGCGTCTATACCATGAGCGCATCCGCGACGGGTTTTACGGCCGTGTTGCAACCGGCGGTACCCCTCCAGGTTAGCCAGATCGCGACGTTCAACTTTCAACTGAAGGTCGGCGCAACGCAAAGCAGCGTTACTGTGAACGCCAGCGCGGCTGCGTTGCAGACTTCGAGCTCGGAATTGGGCACGGTTGTTACGACGAGTGAAGTCAACGACCTGCCTTTGAACGGCCGCAACTTCACCCAGTTATTGACGATCACAGCGGGAGTCGCGAACATCAATACTGACCAGAACAACGGCGGAGGCGGAGGATGGAATGGTCACACGATCGGGACCACCGATATCCCGGCCGTGAATGGCGCTGCCAACCGGAGCAACGTGTTCCTATTGGACGGCGCTAACGACCTGAACACGCTGTCCGGGGTTTATAACTATTCGCCGATCGTGGATGCCATTCAGGAATTCAAGACCCAGGGCCACAACGATCTTGCCGAATACGGCGGGGCCGCCGGAGGCCTTGTGACTGTAGCCACAAAATCCGGAACCAACCAGTATCATGGCGCTGTTTGGGAGTTCCTGCGCAACGAGAAGATGGATTCACGCGGCTACTTTGAGTCGAGCCGCGCACCGCTGAGGCAGAATCAGTATGGCGCTTCGGTCGGCGGGCCCCTCTCAATTCCAAAGCTGTACAACGGCAAGAATCGCAGCTTCTTCTATGCTGCGTGGGAAAGTTATAGGTTCGCCTCTGCTCAGGAAACTGGAGCGCTCGGACCAACCGCTGCAATGAGCAGTGGAGATTTCAGCGCCCTAGGCGTACCAATCTACGATCCGACGACGACGACCTATGACAGTTCCACCGGCTCCTACTCGCGTCAAACTTTCACCCAGGAGTACAGCGAAGGGCCGGGCAACACGTCCCTTTGCAACGGTGACATCAACTGTATTCCCAGCAACCGGGTCAATCCGATCTCAGCGTTATACGGGACGATCATTCCGAAGAGCGGTGACCTGGTCAACGGGAGCAACGTGTTCGTCACCGGAAGATCCTCGACCAACCAGCATTCGGGAACGATTCGAGGCGACCAGACCTTCGGCAATAATGATCAGATTATGTTTCGCTATAGCCAGTTCGATCAGTATGGAGTTTCTCCGTCAGGCACAATTGGCGTGGGCTTCGACCATGTTATTGGTACTAACTACATAGGGCATTGGACTCACACATTCAGTCCGACGGCCTTTTCGGACGTGTACTTCGGCAGAAACTACGGATATAGCCTCATCGGCACCTCTCATCCCGGCGAGGATGCGGCGTTCGTCACGCAGTTGGAGTCACTCGGGATGTCTACGGCCTGGTTGACCCTGGACGGCGCGCCGAATCCCCCACAGTTTACGGCGGGCGGTTATATAGGGTTGAGTGGCTCGCAGTTGCAGGGAAGCGGGTTGGCGGATACCTGGCAGTTCGGTGGTTCATTCACAAAGATCCTGGGCACGCACACGATCAAAGCCGGCGTCGATATTGAGACCAACAACTTCACTTCGCCAATCGCATACTCCAACGTGGATTTCGAGGCCACGCAGACCGCGGGCGTCGGAGCAAATCAAGGCGTGGGCGGTAACAGTTGGGCATCCGAGTTGCTCGGCGTTCCGAGTGGGGCCGGCTACCGGAACATCGATGAAGTGGCTACCGGCGGCTGGATCAATGCGTTCTACATCCAGGATCAGATCAAGGCGACGAATCGTCTTACCGTCAACGTCGGTTTCCGCAACGACATGGTGTACACCCCGATTTACGGGACTGGCAACGGCGGGAACTACTACACCGGCGAGGCTAACCCCGTCACGGGTCAGTACATCCTTAACGCGCTTCCGCCTAACTGCTCGGTAACCCAGGGCGCACCCTGTATTCCGACTGGCATCTACACCGCATCGAGCACGCCTGCTCCGGGCGGGCTTCCTGCGCACACCATCGTTAGCCCGACTCTCCGCGTGATCAAGAACTCACTGGCCGACTGGGGCACCCGGCTCGGTCTGGCCTACCGTTTAAATGACAAGACAACCATCCGTGGAGGTTATGGCCGCGAGTACGACGAGTGGGCCACAATCGTTCAACTCTCACAGAATTTCGGCGGGAACTGGCCAGCTGTCAATACCATCCAGAACAACGGTCTGAACACCAATGTTCCAACTGCGACTTTGGCCGATCCGCTGCAACTGGGCAGCGGCGGAGCGATCATTTACCCAATCAATGATTTCAGCCAGGTCAGCCAGTGGATGGTGGATCCGAATTTCAGGACCCCGTACACGGACCAATGGAACGTGGGCATCGAGCGGGAGTTGCCGGGGAACATCGCTCTCGATGCAAACTATGTCGGTTCTAACGGCAGGCATGAAGACTGGGGCCCGACCATGAACACCCCCCAACCGGGACCGGGTGATGTTCAGAGCCGGCGGCCATATCCCTACATGCAGCAGCAATGGTTCGATCAGAGCGTCGGTGACAGCCGTTACAACGCCTTGCAGGTTACGGTCAACAAACGTCTCACCCATGGTGTTAGCTTCGTGGTTGCTTACACGCTGTCCCATTCGAACTCCGACGGCTGCAACCTGGGTGCAAGCTGCGACTCGTCAAATCCATACAATCGTGCCGGCGACTACGGCACGTCAGATCTCAACCAGAAGAACGCGTTTTCGGCGGCATTCACGGTGAAGTCGCCATTCACGACGTCTCCCCATAAGCTGGTCTCCGGTGTGGCTGGTGGATGGTCGCTTAACGGCATTGTGCAAGTTAGTTCAGGGCAGGGTTACACCGTGACCACTGGCAGCGACCCTGAGAATATAGGCTGCTGCCTCCAGGAGCGGGTGAACGTGGTCGGCAACCCGAACTCCGGGAGCGGAATCCATACTCAAGCAGAATGGTTCAATACAAGCGCCTTCGCGCAACCGGCGCCGTATACCTATGGCACTGAAAAGGTGAACCCGTACACTGCGCAAACGCGTCATGAAATCGACATGTCCCTGTTCCGCGAGTTCCATATAGGGCTCGGAGAAGAGAGATATTTCCAATTCCGACTCGACTCATTCAACCTCTTCAATAATGTTATTTTCAACCCTCCGGATGCGAACATTTCCGACACAAGGTTCGGACAAGTCTTGAGCCAACAGAACCTGCCGCGACAGTTGCAGGTGGCTTTGAAGTTCTACTTCTAGTTGGTACTGCGTCTTCGTGGTTTCGTAAACCGAAGGGTCTTCCGCTCCGGTCCGCCGCGGCGGAGACCCTGGGAGAATACGAAGCCACGAAGTCACGGTATCATCCCAACCCTGCTGACTGAAACTCCAAAGTGTCATTACCGCATGTAGTATCGCGGAGGTGACACTTTTCCCTTGAAGGCCTCGATCTATCTACGCTAAAAAAGTGAAGACGGAGAGGAACGTGTTTGACGGTGTGGATTCTATTAGTTTGCTCTGTTGTGCTCGGCGGAATCGTATTTGCCCAGGGCATCGTATCGCCACCGGCCATTGATCCGGGCTCGATCATCGACGGTTCCCGGCGAACCTTTCTGCGCGCGGTCGGTTTGCTGGCCCCTAAAATGCTGTTTCCCTGGTTGCGGTCGACCAGGAGCGAGCCACTCCACGCTTTCACTCTTCCCGCAACAATTCCGTCGACCATCCGATTCGAAGACATTGCTCAAAAGGCCGGCGTACATTTTGTTACAGAAAACTGCCCCACCCCGGAGAAACATCAACCGGAAACAATGCCCGCCGGCATTGCACTGTTCGACTACGACGGGGATGGCCTGCTCGACATTTACCTGGTCAACGGCGCCGAGATGCCATCCATGGTGAAGACCGGCCCGAAGTATTACAACCGCTTATTTCACAACAACGGCGATAGTACGTTCACCGATGTTTCCGAGCGCGCAGGGGTCACCGGAGCGGGTTATGGGATGGGCGCGGCGGTCGGCGATTACGACAACGACGGTCGGCCCGACCTGTTTCTGGCAAACGTCAACGGAAATCAACTGTTTCACAACAATGGCGATGGTACCTTCACCGACGTCACCGCGAAGGCCGGCCTAAGCGGTGCCATCTACAACGGCTGCAAAATGTGGTCGGTTGCGGCCGGCTGGTTCGACTACAACAACGACGGCTTCCTTGACCTGTTTGTCGCAAATTACTGCCAGTGGGACCCGCACTACGAACCGGTCTGCATGGGGCTGGATGGCCGTGGTTATTGCCACCCCGACAGCTTTGGTCCACTTCCCAACACTCTCTACCGCAACAATGGCGATGGTACGTTCACAGATGTTTCGGCGGAGACCGGAATTTCAGCCGTGCTGGGCAAGGGAATGGGAGTCGTATTTGCGGATTACGACGGCGACGGCTTTCTCGACGTGTTTGTGGCCAACGACAACAGCCCGAACCGCCTGTTTCACAACTTGGGAGGAAAGCGATTTGAGGAGGTGGGTTTTCAGGCGGGTGTGGCCTATAACGACGAGGGGACTGCCCTTGCAGGAATGGGCGCTGACTTCCGGGATCTGAACAACGATGGCTTACCCGATATCTGGCACACTGCGATCGAAAACGAAACGTTCCCACTATTTATAAATCAAGGCAAAGGACTGTTTCGCAACGCGACTCAGGAGAGCCGGCTTGCGAATCTAACCAGGCCGATGTCTGGATGGTCGAACGGGATCGTCGATCTCGACAACGATGGTTGGAAAGATCTGGTGGTGGCGCGTAGCAATGTGCTGGACAATATCGCGCAAATTTCATCGCATTTTCGCTATGCAGAACCGAACGCGGTATTCCGCAATCGCGGGAACGGGCAGTTTGAAGATGTGAGCGCCTCTGCCGGGGCCGACTTTACCCGGCGAGCCCCGCACCGGGGCCTCGCGTACGGAGATCTTGACAACGACGGGCGGATGGATCTTGTAGTGACCGCTCTCGGCGCCCCGGTCAGCGTGTTCCGCAACGTCACCGAAACGCGCAATCACTGGGTCCTGCTCAAACTTGTCGGAACAAAGAGCAACCGGATGGGCATTGGTGCCCGAATTCGGATAACCACCGATGATGGCAGGATGCTTTACAACGAGGCGACCACTAGCACGGGTTATGCTGCTTCAAGCGACCCACGCGTTCATTTCGGTCTCGGCAGTTCGCGCGTGATGAGGGAAATCGAGGTCAACTGGCCCTCGGGTACACGCCAGTTATTGCACAATGTGACTGCCGATCGCATACTCGAGGTGACCGAGCCCCGTAATGGCAGTTAGCAAGGAATGCGGCCGAGGTGGAGTTATCCCGGAACGGATCGATCATGAAGCGATTACTCATTTGTTGCAGCGCATTCCTACTATTTGTCGGCGCACGGGCCCGGGCGCAGCTGCCGGACACGTGCAGGCCGCCGGCATCGGCTGCGCACCCGCCAGCCGGTACGTCCCCGGCACGGGTTTATGACGCTGTGGGCGCCTGGTTCGCCGAGAAAGGTGATCTGAAATGTGCAGTCGCGGCGTTCAAAGCTGCCTTGCGACTGGAGCCACGCTTGGCCGAGGCGCATTTCGACCTTGGGCTCGTTCTGCAAAGTCAGAAGCCTGTGGCCGCAATCAGCGAGTTCCGCCTTGCCTTGCAGTATGATCCGGCATTGCTGGTGGCGCATTGTGCGCTGGGGTCGTCCCTCGTTGACTCGGCCGAAGCAGAAGCCGAATTTCGCAAAGCACTTGCAGCGAGCCCCCAATTAGTCTGCGCCCTGGACGGATTGGCGCAGGTTCTGGTGAAGGAAAAACGATACGATGCCGCCATTGATTACTGGCAGCAGGCCCTCCGGATTCAGCCGGACTCCCCAGATTTACAGATCGCTTTGGCAACGGCGAAATATAAGTCTGCCAAAATCAGGCAGGCCAATGGACAGCCAGCCTTGAATGGTGCCGGGGTGGCTGACGCGATTAGGCTTCTAACGGACTTGCTCAAGAACCATCCCGACACAACGGCTGCATACTTTACTCTTGGCAACATCTATGCGAACGAGCGACGTGGTCGCGAGGCCGCGGATGAATACCAGCAGGTGGTCCGCCAGAATCCCACCGATACGGTTGCGCTGGCTGCGCAGGTCAAGGCCCTGATCGACGCATCAGCCTATACCGAAGCGCTTGTGCCCGCCCTCGATTACAAGCGCCGGAAACCGAACGATCCCTCGGGGCACGTTATGGTTGGCACGGTGTACCAGCAACTGGGCGATTACGCCAAGGCAGAGCCGGAACTTGAGCTTGGAGCCGCCATGGCGCCCAACGATTTTGAGGCGCGATATCAGCTTGGACTCGTTTTGTCGCGCATGGGAAAGCCCGAACGGGCCCTGCCCCAATTGCGGAAGGCGGTCGCTCTAAAACCCGGGGATAGGTCGGCCCAGTACCAGTTGGTCGCCGTGCTGCGCGCCCTTGGCCAAGCGCAGGAGGCAACGCAGTTAGTAGGGAAGTTGCGGAAAGAACAGGGCGAAGAATCCCTGAATAGCCAGCTGACCTCCGAGGGAACCAAGGCCAATGACCTGCTGCAATCTGGGAAAGCGGCAGAGGCAGCGCAGATTTATCGCCACATGCTCGAAGAGAATCCGGCCAGCGCCCAGACGGCTTACAATCTCGCTCTGGCGCTTGAAGCCATGAGCGATATGAACGGCGCTGAGGATGTTCTCCGCAAGGCAAACAACATTGACCCGATGGTGGCCGAGGTTCCTGCCGAATTGGGCCGACTGGAGTTGGCCGAAGGCAACCTGCAATCCGCGCAGAAGTGGCTGAAATCTGCACTTGACCTAGAGCCTGAACTGGTAGAGGCGCGCGGAAATCTGGCGACGGTATACGCCAAAAAAGGCGATCTGGTTTCGGCCGAAAAACTTCTTCGTCAGGCCATTGAAGATGATCCGAAATACAAGGAAGGCCATTTCAGCCTGGGGTTGATTCTTGCCCAACAGAACAGAAAATCGGACGCAGAGGAGGAACTGGACAAAGCCATCGCGCTGGCGCCAAAGGATCCCGCCACTTTGTCATCGGTTGGAAAAGCGAAGGTACAAATGGGCAAGTTGATCGAGGGGATTGCTCTCCTTCGGAAGGTGGTAGATCTGGCGCCCGATCTGGCCGCGGCCCATCTCGACTTGGCGCTTGCGCTCGCCAGCAGTTACGACCTGCCCGCGGCCCTGGTGCAAACCGGCGAGGCAGTCCGTACGGCTCCGCAGTCCGGTGTGGCACATTCCTATCGCGGGAGTGTTCTGTACGATCTGGGCCGCAGCACCGAAGCACAGTCTGAGTTCGAAACCGCTTCCCGGCTGGATCCAAAGTTGCCTGAACCGCTATATTTTCTTGCCCTCATCGACAAGAACGAGGGTAAGCTCCCACTTGCGGCCAGTCTGTTCGAAGAGGCCGTGAAACTGCAGCCCCGTAACGTAATGGCCTGGTATATGCTCGGCCAGTCCCTCGAGCAGGAGTCCGAGACGGCGAAGGCACTGGCGGCCTGGCGGAATGCGATCGCAATCGATCCGAACTTTACCCAGGCGCTGCTAAGCCTTGCGCACGCGCTGCGATCCACGGATCAAGCTGAATCGGAGCGGTTGATGACGCGCTACCTTGCTGTTCAGAAAAAGCGGAGCATCCTGGACCGCTCCGACACGCTGTCAAACAACGGTATTGAAGCGGCGTCCGCTCACGATTGGCCCGAAGCGATCCGGCAGTTGAATGAAGCAATCGCCGCGTGCGGCGACTGCGCAGCGCAAGCCAGCCTTCATAGGAAACTGGGCATAATCGACTGCCAGGCCGGCGACCTTGTCAACGGCGAAAAGGAACTGCTGGAAGCGAAAGAACTCAAACCGAATGATCCGATAACCCAGGCTGCCCTTGAGTTAGTCGCCCGGGCTCGAAGCCAGGACCCCAAAGCCGCTATCGGTAAGGCGCGTTAGCACTGGCGGTCTCATCCCCTTGTACTTATGAGGGACGAGGGCAAATCGGCCTTCCGAGTGATTCTTCCTCCGATGAAATTAGGCCGAACCCCCTTTCCCCGCGAGCGTGGTGTCAACTGCGAACTGGCCCCACAGATGTGGTCCGGGCGAGCCACGGAGGAATTTACGCGGCAGACTCAAAACGACGGGGTTACTTCTCGTTGTATCGAAGTTTGCGTTGACGGCGCGCATACGATCATGCGCGCCAAGACGATCTGCGTTGCGTCTGCGCGCAGAGCACCGCTCGTCGATACATCATGCCGTGCCGTTATACCATCACCGGAAGAGGTAAAAATAACTTGCAGCTTTACCAGCTCTGCGTTCGCCGCCTGCGTTCAGTCCTGCCTGGCAGGATTGGAAGATACCTTAAGCCCCCATGCTTACGGTCCGTTCTTCTGCCGTCAGCAGTTTGCGCGTTGCTGGCACTCGTGCTGCGCATCGCTCCAGCCTCGGTAATCGCGACTGGCCAGCAGGGGCAGGCATCTGGCGGAGAAATGACCAACGCCGGCCCGCAGGTGGCAGTATTCGATAGTCAGCGCCGTCCCATCACGGCCGGTGGCTTTGTCAAGACGGGTCCGATTGTGTTCATCGATGCAACCGAAAAGGCGGGGCTTTCGAAATGGCGGAACGTAACCGGTACGCCGGACAAACGAGTGATCATTGAAGCGAAGGGTTCCGGTGTCTGCCTTCTTGATTATGATAACGACGGCTGGCTCGATATCTATCTGGTGAACGGATCGACGCCGGACGCACTGGCGGGGAAGGCTCCTTCACCCCATGCGGCCCTCTTCCATAACAATCATGACGGCACGTTCACCGACGTCACCGCGAGCGCCGGCGTGGCGAACGACCGATGGGGAACGGGTTGCGTTGTCGGCGATTACGACAACGACGGCTGGCCCGACCTCTACGTGACCAATGTCGGTGCTAGTCGGCTTTATCACAACAATCGCGACGGCACGTTTACCGATGTCGCGGTGCGGGCCGGAGTCGCCCTCGACAAAGATTCGAGCGGCATGGCGGTTGACCACACCGGCGCCACCTTCGGGGATTACGACGGAGACGGCAATCTCGATCTATTTGTGGCCGGCTATATTGATCTAAACCTGAAAATTGCTTCGCTCTCCGGCTCCAAGTCCGCTGTTTACGACTTTTGCCAGTACCGCGGCGTGAAGGTGATGTGCGGCCCGCGCGGACTTCAGGGAGCACACGATCATCTCTTCCACAGCAACGGCGACGGCACCTTTACTGACGTCAGTAAGAAACTCGGCGTGGACGGTCCAAACCGTTATTACGGACTCGACGCGCTGTTTGCCGACGTCAACAACGATGGCAAACCCGATCTCCTGGTGGCCAACGATTCTACGCCGAACTATTTGTACCTGAATAAGGGAAACGGCACCTTCGAGGATGACAGTTACGAAAGCGCATTCGCGCTCAACGGAGACGGACGTGAGGCTGCCAATATGGGGCTCGCCGTCGGAGACTATGAGAACAACGGACATCTCTCGGTGGTGAGCACAACCTTCTCAGATGATTACCCCATACTTTTCCGGAACGATGGCAAAGGCACTTTCACCGATGTCAGTTACCAGGCCGGAATTGCCGAGTCTGCTATCCCCTTTGTGAAATTTGGCGATGGGTTCCTCGATTACGACAACGACGGCTGGAAAGATCTATTCATCGTAAACGGCCACGTCTATCCGCAGGTCGATCAGCATCCGGAGTGGGGACAAAGCTACGCTCAGCGCCCACTGCTCTATCGCAATCTGGGCAATGGCAAGTTCGAACTCGTGCCTGCAGTCGAGGGAACGGGGCTAGCGCAAGTCACCGTAGGCCGCGGCGCAGCGTTTGGGGACCTCTTCAACGACGGCAAGCTCGATGTGGTCATCAACAGTATGGATGGCGTCCCGTTGCTGTTGCGCAACGTCAATCCCGATCACCATCATTGGGTCGAGATAAAGCTCATCGGCGGATCGAAAAGCCCCCGCGACGCGGTCGGCGCATCCGTCTACCTGACCGCAAACCAGATGCGTCAGCGGGGAGACGTTCTGAGCGGCGGAAGCTATCTCTCGTCAAATGACATGCGCGTCCACTTTGGTTTGGGCGATGCCAGCGATGCCGGCACGGCCGAGATTCACTGGCCCTCAGGCCGCAAAGAGACCCTGAAGCTGCCGGCGGCGGACCGCATCTACACCATCACCGAAGGTAGAGGCATTACCGGCGAAATGTGCGACGGCAAGCCCTGCAAGTCGTCTCATTGAATTTGCTTGCCGAGAGCGAATCCGGGGGAGCGTCCTGCGTCTCGCCGCTCCCTCGCTCAGTTCACGCAGTTCTCCATAGCCTTCTTGCCTGACTGACCGCGATATTCAGACTCTCGACCGGCCTGCCCGTAGGCTGCCCCGATCGTAGTCGACTCGCATAAGAAAGCGCTGTAATGGTGTCGTTTCCGCATCGCCGGCGTATCCCATGAGCACAATGCCGTCGGTCGCTTCGCCGATGATGCAACACGGCGCCAGATGGTCACCTGCGTGATCAGATTATCTTCATTTGCCAGCCCAGCCCTTAGTCGCTCCTGCGTTAATCTCATCGATCGTGGCGGCCATGGACGCAAACGGAAATCCGGTAACACTGCAGCCAGCAACTGTCTCAATTGGCGAAATCCTTGAGTAAGATGGTGGCCAACAAGTCATTGTTTCTCAATGAGATACAAAGACGAAGAGTCGACTTGCAATTAAAGCGGGTACAAGGCGGCGATACTTGCATTTTATTTAGAAGATCGCTTGCATAAATCTGAACCGCGCTTTAGCCAAATCGTTGAATTCATTGCGGCGGAACTTGCAGCCTAAGTGTGCGCGCACAGTTGTTGTGGATTAGCGTATAACCCTGAAGTTTGGCCGCTGGATCGTCATCGGCATCGTCGCAGGCTGGCTCACCCGAGTCATCATGAAGGGCTCCGGCTTCGGCTACCCAATTCATGACGCCCCATGTGATGAGTGGGGCACCCAGTGCTTTCGGTCATTGCGATGAACGGCTATTTAGCATCCTTTACACAGCGGAAGCCGAGTGCTTCTGAACGGTCATAGCTGGGAGCCATCAACAGCAGTTTGCCATGGGTGTCGTTCTTGTAGGCCTGAGGAAAATACCAGACTGAACCTTGCGGCTGATAATAGCTGCCTCCGCGCAGGATAGCGGCGCGCGTGTGCTCATCTTCATACTCGTCGGTCCACTGCCAGACGTTCCCGACCATGTCCATTACACCAAAGGGACTGGCGCCGGCTGGATGCGCATCCACATTGTCAGGGCCGCGCATGGTGCGGCTCTGATCCGGCACAGGCACGTCGCTGGGGTCCCATGCATTTCCCCAGGGATACAGTCTTTCGTCGGTGCCTTGTGCTGCGAACTGCCACTCCCATTCATGGGGAAGACGCTTTCCGGCCCACTTTGCATAGGCGCGCGCATCTTCAAGCGAAACCCAAGTGACGGGTTTGTTGGTCCAGCCTTCCGGATAAGAACCGTTCGTCCAGTCTTTTAAAAAATTCAATCGATCCTGGGGGGAATAGTGTGTGGCTTCCAGAAACTTCTTGAACTCTTCATTGGTGACTGGATATTTATCGATGTAAAAAGGATTGATCTCCATGCGGTGTTCATGAAAGCGACGAGGCGAATCTTCCCATGGATATTGCACATCGACGCCAATATCATCGGAGCCTTCGACTTCAATACCCTTAACCTTGAAGACGTAGTTGTCGCCGGAGATTTTCACCATGCCTTCGGGCGCACTGTAAACAGGTGTTGTTGCCGCAATTTCAACCATCTGCTGAAGCAATACCTTCCACTCATGCGAGAAGCTGGAGAGAGGAAGCATCGTCATCTCGCTCATTTTGGCCATCAGTTGTCGCATTTTCGGAGCAGCTTCACCTGGTGTCGCGAATATCATGCCGTATCCCTGAGCTTCCAGCGGAAAAGAGAGGACAGCATTGGTTCCTATTATCTCCGGCGTCAACTCCGTACCGTGGTAAAGATCAAAGTATTGCATGTCACGATCGAACGGCACTGTTAGTTGACGCCCCTGTACGTCATATTCGTTGCGGTTGACGATAGTCCAAATAGTCTGACCTTTCAGGGGCCAGCGGCTGGCAAAGATTCCATAACTGTTCGTAGGGTAGTAAGGCTCCCATTCTGGACTTAAAAGGAAGGGAGCGACGGCTCGTTCCAGTGTTGCCATGCGGCGGGTAGCTTCTGCGTCGCGCGGTGTTATCCCATTCCAGATACCCCAGACGTTTTCCCAGCTTTCCCAACCTTCGCCGTTGAAAAATGCATACTGCAAATCGTCCGTCTTGTCTCGGTTCCACCGGCCTTGGATATTTACTTGGTGGCGTGTCTCAAGCCAGCGATATCGGTCTACTGTCGGTGCGAATTGGAACTTATATTGCCCCCAGGTTAGAACGTTCCATGCGAGTGCTTCATCCGACGGACCGTTCTCAGGTTCAAAGGCAAGCGGATGGCTGATCTTTTCGGCCGCCAGCGAAAAAGCCAGTGGCACTCCATCCTGGGTGTCGCCATTGACACCATCTGCATCAATTTCTTTCATGAACTCTGCGGTCGCCTGGGGCCAGCGCATCCCGGGATCCCGAGTGCCCTGGTCCCACATCATCATCGGAAAGAGAACGCGCACGCCGCGTCGATGAAATGCGGCAATCATCTCCCGCACACCCTCCACGCCACCTGGCATCGAGCGCACCATGTCCTGCTGATTGCGATTATCGATGCCCATGTTCGGGTACGTTGACCAGATAAGTACAGCGTCGATTCCGCCATAGCGCTTGTCCAGATCGTCAAGGTAGCGGTCAACGGTATATTTTCCAGCAACAGGATCGTAGAAGTAACGGTCCTGCACCATCATCTGTGGCTGGATAAAGCTCGACTGTGCCCAATGAAGCGCGGGCATTTCATAGCGAAACGGATCATATCCAACTCGAATGTGGCGCTCAGTGCGCCAATCAGTTACGGCTTTGAGCCACTCCTGATGTGTCTTTTCGCCGCATGGGATGTCGCCACCTTCCCACGGCATACCCAGTGTGAGGCAGGCTGGAGGCGGAATCTGCTGTTCGTGCGGGAGATAGCGCCAATCTTGCGATATGGCGGGAGACGCAAGGCTTGCTATGAAAATTAGCAACGATATTGAAGTTGTAGATTGTTTCAATTTAGCGAGAATATTCATCTTCATGTGCCTCCGCATTTAACCCTACATTTCGCGGTTCGCAGCGAGTTGAGCTCTGAGTGATCAACTCTGCGTACCATTCGTTTTTTCAAGCATTCGCTTCACGTCTGTCATCATCGGCATGGAAGGTTGAGCACCTGGACGCGTCACGGAGATTGCCGCTGCAACGGCGGCAAAGCGCGCGCTCTCCATGGGGCCCATTTGCATTGGCAAGCCAGTTGCGAAGGCACCATTGAAGGCGTCACCGGCGGCCGTGGTGTCGACAGCATTCACGGCGAAGGAACTGATCGGCTCCGCCATGCCGGATCTGGACGCCAGATAGGCGCCCCGAGAATCAAGTTTGAGGACGACGCCTTTGACTCCTTTTCCAATCAGTGTCGTTGCCATACGGGCAGGATCGCTCGTGCTGGTTCCGCCATCTGCATTCGCAGTGAAGAAGGCGGCTTCCGTTTCATTGGGAGTGAACCATTCGACGTTTTCGAGGAGACTCTGCGGTAATTCCTTTGCTGGGGCGGGATCGAGGATAAGCGGTACGCCCTCGCGAGAGCAGATCTTTGCAAGATGTTGAACTGTCTCCATCGGAATTTCCAGCTGTGTAAGAACAACACCGGCGGACCGGATAATTTCGATATTCGCGTCGAGGTCCTCGGGGGTTAGAAGAGCGTTTGCGCCTGGGACAATCACGATGCTGTTTTCGCCATTCTGAGCGACGACAATCAAGGCGATGCCGGAGGTTCCTGGCGTCGATGCCACGCCTGCAACGTCAACGCCCGCCGATTCCAGGTGCGCCCTGAGCTGAAAACCAAAGGCATCGTCGCCGAGACGACCGATCATGCGCACAGGATAATCAAGCCGGGCAACAGCAACAGCCTGATTTGCACCCTTACCTCCGGGATGACTTTGAAAATTGCTTCCGGGAATAGTCTCCCCGGCGACGGGGAGGCGCTCTGAATTCGCAACTAAGTCGATGTTGATGCTGCCTACGACAACGACTGGTTTGTTCTCCGCTTGCATAGCCTCACCTCGAAGATTTACAGCGGCCTTCCCTATTTCCATCGAATTGGAGCTAGAGCAATTGCGGTTAGGCCACAAAGAAAGAAGACATACATACACGCCAGGAATGTTCCTAACTTTGGGAATACGAAGAGTACAAGTCGCTCAGACTTTTTGAAAGGAGTATTTTCAATGAGCGATTTTCCACTGCCGGCACTCGGGACAGAAGGTGATCTGGGCAGAAACACCTACAACGGTCCGGGTTTAGCGAATGTGAACCTTGCGGCGTCGCGAACGTTCAAATTGCCATTTTTGCGAGAGCAGGGAGGACTCCAGGTTAGAGGAGAGTTTCTCAATCTTTTCAATCGAGTCAACCTTGTGAATCCTGTAAGCGACCTATCTAATGGAGAGTTCGGCAAATCAACAGATCAGAATCTGCCGCGAAGCATCCAGCTTGCAGCGCCGAGGAAGTCCGCCCAGAGGGCAAGCATGGCGTGCGTCCTTCGATGTATTTAGCCAAATCGTTGAATTCATTGCGGCGGAACTTGCAGCCTACGTGTGAGCGCACAATTGTTGTGGGTTTACGCATAAGGCTAAAGTCCCTATGGGGTCTTTTACGGTTAAGACAGGAAAAGGAATGTTGTGGCAGGATTCGTTGAATGAGGACGGATCGGCAGAGAAGCTCGGTCTGCACTACAGAGATGGGAGCAAGGACTTGCTGAACATGGATTCTAGCCATGGTGGAAGTTGCAATCAGCGCAGGTTGCTTTCGTGGTGCTGGATGAGATTGTGCAGCCGAACGCGTCTGTCGTGGCATCGATGCACTCGTCGACACGTTCCTGTCATGCGAGCAGAACGGAAGATGAGGCGGTGCGCCGGAGAGATTCTGGATGGCTGTCGAAAGCTGTTCAGGGTGTGTTCAGGCCAACGGACGCGGATGGCGGAGAAAGACGCATTGCGAGATGTCTGCGTGGGCGTGCGACCTTTTTCTGCTGAGATTCGTCGTAAGAGTGAACGCCGCAATATATATTGGCCTTCTTCACCTTTTTATACTTACCGTTTCCAACTTTCGAGGACCTGCCATGACCCGTGCGCTTTTCTCTTTTGTTTTCGTTGCATCCTTCTGCGCATCCACGCTGGCTGGACGCCGGGCTACAGCACAGACGGGGCAGTATCCGGAGACTGCACTTTCGGGGCTGCAATGGAGAGATGTCGGGCCGATGCGCGGCGGGCGCTCCTTTGCGGTAGCCGGGGTGGAGAGCGAGCCGAATACGTTTTACATGGGCTCGGTGGGCGGAGGGGTTTGGAAGACGGAGAATGATGGGCGGACGTGGACGCCGATCTCGGATACGGGGATTCCGATTGGGTCGATTGGAGCGATCGCCGTGGCTCCCTCGAACCCGAAGGTGGTGTATGTGGGGACGGGAGAGCCGGATATTCGCGGGCAGCACTCGTATGGCAATGGGATGTACAAGAGTGCAGACGCCGGCAAGACATGGACGCACATTGGGCTGGAGGACAGCAAGCACATTGGGCGGATTGTGGTGGACCCTGCGAATGCGGAGCGGGTCTATGTGGCGGTGCTGGGACATGCGTATGACGCCAACCCGGAGCGCGGGGTGTATCGCTCGACAGACGGCGGCAAGCGCTGGAAGAAGATTCTGTTCAAGACGGACGATCCGGATGATGTAGGGGCGATTGATCTGGCGATGGACCCGAAGAATCCGCGGGTGCTGTATGCGTCGCTGTGGGCGACGCGGCGGCCACCGTGGGCGGTGTATGCGCCTTCGTACATGCCAGGGAGCGGGCTGTATAAGTCTACCGATGGGGGCGACCATTGGACGCAACTGCACGGCGGGTTCCCGGATGATCCTTATGTGGGGAAGATTGGGATTGCCGTGGCGCCGAGTAATTCGAACCGGCTGTGGGCGGTGGTGGATGACATTGGTGCGGCGGTGGCTCCGTCGTACCGTGAGGCTGCCAAGGCGGCGGCGGGCGCTCCTAAGGCCACGGGCGGGGTGTATTTATCCGACGATGCAGGGAAGACGTGGAAGCTGGTGAATGCGGAGAAGCGGCTGTGGGGACGTGGGTGGTACTTCGAGGCTGTCACCGTGGACCCGACGAATCCGGATGAGGCCTACGTGATCAACACGGCGACCTACCGGACGATGGATGCGGGCAAGACGTTTGTGCCGGTGAAGGCTGCCCCGGGCGGGGATGATTATCACCAGCTTTGGATCAATCCGAAGGACCGGGATCGGATGGTTTTGTCGAGCGACCAGGGCACGGTGGTGAGCGTGGATGGAGCGAAGACGTGGAGTACGTGGTACAACCAGCCGACTGCGGAGATCTACCATGTGGCTGCGGACAACCGCTTTCCGTACTGGCTGGAAGGGGCGCAGCAGGACTCGGGCGCGGTGGGGGCTGCGACGTGGTCTCGGTTTGGGGTGCTGGATTATCGTAGCTGGGAGCCGCTGTGCCAGGCCGGGGAGAGCGATACGGTGGTGCCCGATCCGAAGGACCCGGCGGAACTGTATGGCGGCGGGGCGGGACGGTGAAACCAGGTGCTGAATGTGCAACAGCCGCTGGGGGCGTTGCCAGAGGCGGATCCCAAGGACCCGAACCGCAAGACGTGGACGCTGCCGGAGGTATTTTCGCCGGCGGACGACGCACTGTATTACTCGAACCAGTTTGTGTTTAGAACGCGGGACGAGGGGAAGACGTGGGATAAGATCAGCCCGGACCTCACGCGGGTGAATCCGGCCGTGCCGAAGAATGTGGACCCGGTGACGGCGCAGGAGATCGACGAACCGATGACGGACCGGTTTGGCGTGGTGTATACGATCAGCCCTTCGCCGCTGGACGCGAAGACGGTCTGGGTGGGGACCGATGATGGGTTGATCTGGAACACGACCGACGACGGAGTGCACTGGAGCAACCTGACTCCACCGGCGTTGACGGCATGGAGCAAGGTTTCGCAGATTGAGGCGGGACACTTTGACGCGGGCACGGCCTATGCGTCGGTGGATCGGCACCGGCTGGGAGACTTTCGCGCGTACATCTACCGCACGAGGGATGTTGGGAAGACGTGGACGGAGATCTCGAAGGGGATTCCTGAGGGAGCGTTTGTGAACTCGGTGAAGGAGGACCCGAAGACGAAGGGGCTGCTGTATGCGGCGACGGAGCTGCGGGTGTATGTGTCGTTTGATGATGGCGACCAGTGGCAGCCGCTGCAGTTGAATATGCCGGCGACTTCGGTGCGCGACGTGGTGGTGCATGGCGATGATCTAGATGTGGCGACGCATGGGCGCGGGTTCTGGGTGCTGGACCAGATGACGGCGCTGCGGCAGCTGGCGGAGAAGGGCGACGAGATTGTG
>DATCDL010000060.1:0-12486 GCA_036510715.1 Acidobacteriaceae bacterium | reverse complement strand
AAGCCGGCAGCATGGGCGTCGAGCAGTTCATCTCGCTGCAGCTGCGCCCGCTTCTGGCACAAGCGAAGTACGCGCGCCTCCCAGTGGGGATCGTCGGAGATCCAGCCGGCATAGCCCGCGGCCAAATTGGCGAGGAGAGTGTCTTCCGCGCGATAACTCGCCTCGGCTTCGCGTCGCAGCCCGCGCAGACTAATCTGATAGACCCGCGCCTGCGAGCTGTTGAGAAGTGGTTGCTGCAGCAACGTGACGGTGGAGCTGCACTCTTGATCTCACCGCACTGCACGAACTTGGTACGAGCGATGCAGTCGCGCTACCGGTACGACCGCTTGAAAGACGGCCAGCTCAAGCCGATGCCGAACAAAGGACACCCGTGGTCGGACGTCGCCGACGCGCTGCAGTATGGTGTTCTCGGGCATTCTGGTAATGTGCTAAGCAGGTTGAACCGGATTCGTCGCAGCGATAAACCCGTGCCGCCGCCCCCACCGAGGGCATGGACATAAGAAATCTGTTACACTCCAGGCACTTAGATCGAGAAAAATAAATGGGCGCGATCGACACCAACCCCGGCACTGCTGGATTCGGCGGCACATCCGGCAACTTAGGCAACTCAGCCCGCCAAGCGAGCGCCCTCCCTGGCGTCTACGATGGCGCCGCCACTACGCGTTCGAAGAAAACCGACCAGTCCATGGAGCCAATGCGCCATCAGGGGCGCGGATTGCTGCGAGTCGTCGGAAATGACGAGTTAGATGCCGCCGAAAAACGCTCGGTGGACCTCTCCGAGGTGGCTGACGAGGTAGCAACTGAGCTTGCGAACTATGTCAGGCAGCGATTTGAGAAGGCGGTGCGCCACCGCCGCGTGATTGGGATCGATGAGGAACTGATCCGCGACATGCGGAGCTACAACGGCGTCTACGACCCCGCCGTTTTGCAGTCCATTCAGTCCATGGGAGGCTCGACGACCTACTCGCGCCTCATGACAATGAAGTGCCGCGGCGCCACGGCCCTTCTTCGCAACGTCTACATGAACTCCGACCGCCCCTGGACGCTAGCGCCGACCGAAGACCCGGTAATTCCGGAGTCTTTGGAGATGAATATTGCAGGTTTGGTGCACGAGGAGGTTCTGAAACAGAACCAGCAGGGCACAATCGTCAGTCAGGACCTGATCATCGAGCGTTTGGAGGAGCTGTACGACGCCACTAAGCTCGTTGAGCGCCGAAAAGCGGCCGAAGAGGCCAAGAAAGCGCAGATGAAGGTCGATGAGATCCTCGAAAAAGGCTATTTTTACCCGGCACTGAGCGAATTTCTTGCTGATCTGCCCGTCTACAAGTATGCGGTCATCAAAGGGCCGGTCACGCGCCGAAAAACAGAGCTGAAGTGGGACAAAAACAAGCGCAAGCTCGTTGCGCACGAGTCCGCGGTGTTTCAGTGGGAGCGTGTGAGTCCTTGGGACATCTGGTTCAGCCCCGGCGCGACGTCAATCAAGAATACAGAGGTGTTTGAGCGTCAGCGTATGTCGGTGGGCGACCTGTACAACCTCATCGGCCTGCCCGGATACCGTGAAGACGACATTCGCGCCATCATCCAAGCCTACGAGGGCCGCGGATTCAAAGAGTGGATTCAAATATTTGACTATGAGCGCGCTCAGATGGAGGGGCGCAACAACGTCCTCGACGACACGTTCATAAACGCCATTGAGTTCCACGGATTCGTGCTCGGACGCTACCTGTTGGAGTACAAAGTGCCTGGCGTGGATGATCCGCTGAAGCCATACTTCGTTACGGCGTGGATGGTCGATAAGCGCATCTTCAAAGTGATGATGAACCCCAGCCCGCGCCTGCGCGTGCCGTATTACGTCACGAGTTTTGACAAACAGCCGGGCAGTTTGTTCGGAAACGGCATCCCCGCGCTGGCCAACGACCTGACCGACGTCATCAACGCGACTCTGCGCGCGCTGGTCAACAATATTGCGATCTCCTCGGGGCCGCAGGTGGTCTATCACGAGGAGCTGCTGTCTCCGACACAGGACGACTCGCTCTATCCGTGGAAGCGGTGGAAGGTTCTAAGCGATCCGTCCAATCCCCAGCAGGAGCCGGTGAAGTTTTTCCAGCCTCAGAGCAATGCTCAAGAGCTGATGGGGATCGTCGACAAATTTTCAGTGATGCTCGACGACGTGAGCACAATTCCGCGCTATCTGACCGGAAACGGGCAGGCGGGAGGGGCGGGGCGGACTGCATCGGGCTTGTCGATGCTGATCAATAACGCCAACAAGACACTGCAAAACGTCGCAGATAATATAGACACCGACATCTTCCTGCCCCTCCTGGAGATGTTATATGACTTCATCATGCTCACGGACTCTACCGGGATGCTGCGCGGCGACGAGACTATAGTTGTTGAGGGCGTGCGCCAAGCGGCGAAGCAGGAACAGGACCTCACGAAGCAATTGCAGTTCCTGCAGCTCGTCAACAATCCGTCGTACCAGGGCCTCATCGGCCCGGGAGAAATGGCGCGCATCCTGCAGCAGATCGCAGACAACATCGGCATGGAAATCAAGGTTACACAACCCGAAGACGCAGTCGCGCCGGCTGGACAGCCGCCCGCGTTGCCCGGCTTGCCGCCGGGGGTTGTGGTCCCTCCCGGCTGGCCAGCAGCCGCTGCGCTTCCCCCGCCCGCGCCTCCCGGAGGCACCGGTGCCGGCTTCAATTCTACGGGGGCACAGACGCCGGCGCCGTCGGGCGCTGCGCCGCCCGGAGCCGGAGGCGTCCAAGGCATCCCGGCTGCGCCGCAGGGGTTCAGTCCGCTCAACACCGTGCAACCGGCTCCGCTTCCGCAGGTTTGACCGATCGCGGCTCGTGTAATACTATTCAGACAACAAGAGGGTAAACCCATGAAAGGCAAGATTCACCCAGGCGGTATTGTCAAGCACGCAACCGGTCCGACGTTTACCGAGAACGACCCGGCCAAGTTCCCTAACAAGGGAAAGACGACTGGCAAGCCGGATGGTGTTTCGACTGTTGACCGACAGCGTACCGGCCCGACGTTCACCGAGCACTCGCCCCTCTTCGAGTTTCCGAACGCGGACACGCATCCGAAATCCTCGAAGGTCATCGCGTCGAGCAACACGAAAGGCTTCGATCTGACTGCTACCGCGAAGACGCGAATCGCCTCTGGCGGTAGTGGCTTCGACGGCAACGCCGGCCTCAAAGAGTCGTATCCCAAGTCCGGTAAAACGATGTCCCACAAAGCAAGGCACATTCTGTGAGCCAATCAGGCACCAAGTCCCCTCCGAATTCCTTCCCCAAGAAGGGTGCGGAGACGAAGCTCAGCCAGTCAACCGGATCGAAGTGTCTGAAGGAACAGATGCTGTCGCCCGGTGAGCCTGCTGATATTGGGCCTGCGCCGGCACATCGCCGGCTCTACACGCGTGACTACTCCAAGGTTCGACCGTCAGCTGACGACACCGACTTGGTTACGGAGGCGTTGGGAAATCCCCTCAAATTCTGATGGCAACCAATCGAGTTGAACTGGCGGAAGCACTGCTCCGCCTGAAAGACAACGCCAATTTTGCGCATTACGTGCGCAGTCTTGAGGCACATTACAACGACCGCATGACTGCGCTGGTCAGCAGCCCGCATCCTGACGAAGCGCTCCGCGGTGAGTGCCGCGCCCTGCGCACCCTTCTTCTTAACATAAACAGACACAATGGAGACCTGACATGACAGCCCCAGCCGGCGGCGCGAAACTTCCCTCTGCCGTTCAGCGACAGGCGGACGCCGCGAACAAGATGATCAAGGACTTGAATACTCCGCCCGCTGCGCCCGCCCCTGCCGCGCCGCCCTCTCCACCCTCCTCTGGACAGCCCCCAGCGCCCCCTGCTGCCGCTGCCGCGGCGCCACCCGCCCCTACACCCGAGGAGCGTGCTCGCCTTGCTGAGGCCCGTTACGCCTCGCTGCAGGGCAAGTACAACGCCGAGACGACTGCCCTGCGCAATCAGGTGGAAGAGAACACCTTGCTGGTTCGTGACCTCCTTACTCGCCCCGCGCCCGCCACGCCCGCGACGGTGCCGTCTCCCCCGCAGTCTCCCGAGGACTTCTTGAAGTCGCTTGGCGCAACAGACGCCGACATCAAGGATTACGGCGAGCTGCTCCCGATCGTGGTTCGGCTCGCGCAGAACATGTATCAGCCGACTATCGGCAAGCTCGAAGCTGAGCTGACGCAGCTGCGAAACGCCGCTGTGCAGAACGCGACGGCGAGCGTTGAGGAGCGCAAACAGGCCATCTGGGACGCCCTTGACCGGTCTGTTCAGCAGTGGCGTGTCATCAATGAAAGCGACCACTTTCTTGACTGGCTGAGAATTGTTGATATATTCAGTGGTGTGACTCGCCACGTAGCACTGGCGAGCGCCTTCAAGAACCTCGACCGCGCACGTGTTGTGGCCATCTTTGAGGCGTATGCAAGGGAACACCCCGAGCAGGCACGAGCCCCCGGCGCCCCGATCGTGGACCCGGAGACACTCGTAGTCCCCCCAACACAAGGCGGACAGCCTCCGGTGACTCCCGAAGGTAGTGGGTCGAAGAAGGTTTGGACCGAAGGCGAGATCCGAAACTTCTACACCCGAGTGCGGAAGAAGTTGGTGTCAGCAGAAGAATACCAGCGCTTCCAGTCCGAGATCGCGGCGGCTACCGCGGAAGGCCGAATCAAACCCGACCGACCCGACATCCACGCGAATCGGTAAGCAAGAACAACTATAATTCCTTCGGGAGAGGTGATTTGTGGCTAACGCTGGTGCATACCCACTGGGTACTCCATATCTCGGCTCCGCGCCGAGTCCCGCCTATTCAGGCGTCTTCATTCCGGTCATCTGGTCCGGCAAGTTCGTAGAGAAGTTCTACGACGCTACCGTGCTGGGTGCGATTTCCTCGACGGACTACGAGGGTGAGATTCGCAATTTCGGCGACACCGTCAACATCCGCACGCATCCGACGATCAACATTCAGCCGTACGCGGCCAACCAGGCATTGGTTGTGCAGCGCCCGTCGAGCCCGCTCGTCACTCTGTCGATCAACCAGGGCGCGTACTTCAATACCGTCCTTGACGACGTCATGGAGATCCAGTCCGACGTCGACCTTCTGAGCAACTGGGCGGACAACGCCTCCGAGCAGATGAAGGTGTACGTCGACACGAACATCCTGACGGTCGACTCGATCGGCAACAACGTCTCTGCGTCCAACATGGGCACGGCTGCAGGCCGGCTCAGCGCCTCGATCAACCTCGGCTACAGCGTGAATACGCTAACCGCCGCGGCGACTTCCGGCGTGCCTCTGTTCCTCGGTTCCGTAGCCGGCGCGTCCGGCAACACGGGTGTGAGCATCGCATTCGCTCGCAAGATCGTGGACTTCATCATCGACTGCGGTCTCGTCCTCGACGAACAGCGCGTTCCGGAAACGGGTCGCTGGATCGTTCTGCCGGCGTGGGCAGCTGCGATGATCAAGCGCGGCGTCTTCCAGCAGGCGTATTTGACCGGTGATGCCGTGTCTATCGCCCGCAACGGACGCCTCGGCATGATCGACCGGTTCACCGTATACGTGTCCAACCTGCTCCCGATGGGCGGCGCTGGCAACACGCGTGCCACGGGCACGGCCTATCCTGAGCTGGCTTCGGCTGCCAACGGTGGTGGTCTGGGCGTCAGCTCGGGCACGGAAACTGCGGTGTACTTCGGCCATTCGCTCGGTCTGACGTTTGCGTCTCAGATGACGAAAGTGGAAACTCTGCGGTCAGAGTCCACGTTCGGCACCCTGATGCGCGGACTGATGGTCTGGGGATTTCAAGTAATCAATCCTACGTTGGTCGGGTTCGCGGTTGTGGTCAACTCGGGCCTGTAATCGAATAGCCCCCTGGGGCTGACGATCAAGGGGGCTGTCTCTTAACCGGGGCAGCCCCCTTTCTTCTTAGAGGGATCGAACATGGTTACGAACGTAGCAAAGAGCCTCGACGACGTCTTCACAGAAGTCCGCCTTCTGATCAACGACGTGGGCGTCGGCGGCTCGAACTTCCGCTACACGCAAGATCAGGTCATGTCACAGTTCAACACTGCGCTGCGTGAGCTGTATCGCTACCGCCCGGACGCCTGGATAGGCAACTTCACGCAGGGCATTCTCGCGAACGCAGCCCTCCCGATGCCGACGTACGACGCCGAAGTTGATCTTGCGCAGGCACCTGCGACGCCGCTTCCGTTCGACGACCGGCTGTTTTTCAACGCCGTCGTATTTTTCATGGTCGGTAGATTAGAATTAGGGGATGATGAATTTACAGACCAAGGTAGATCTTCCCAGCTCCTCTCCTCCTTCAAGCAAATGCTCGCCGGGCCTGGAGGTTGATATGCGAACCACGAACACTGAACGCCGCCGTAAGTACGCCGACAACATTGAAGCGAATCGTGCGAAAGCTCGTCGGCACTACGCGAAACACAGTGACCGACTGCGTCAAGAGCAGACTGATTGGCGTCTCGCTAACCCCCTCCGCTCTCGCGAGATTCAATGGAAGTCCGTGGGAATTCCCACGCCCCCATACCCAGCTCCGGCGGTGTGTGAGCAGTGCCATAAGCCCCCCGGTAAGAGGGCGTTGTGTGTTGATCATGATCACAAAACAGGCGAGTTCCGTGGGTGGTTGTGTGGTAAATGTAACTCTGGTCTTGCGCTGTTAGGCGACAATATCGAAGGGTTGATCGCCGCGTTTGTGTATCTGAATCGCAGGAGTCATTGACATGGCCTTAGTTACCTTGGATGGGGTGGGGCAGTCGTCGTCGGCGATTGCGGGACAATCCACTACCTATATCGTGTCGAAGATTTTAACAAGGTCCCCGGCCATCCCGGACAGCCTCGTGAACAGCGAGCTGCAGGACACTCTTCGGCACTTCTACACGATGTCGACCGGCTGGCGCGACACCGTCGGTCCGTACAATGTTGGACAGGGCGTGGGCTCACAGAGCAACCCTGTGCAGCTGAATCCCGTGGATCAATACAAGCAGGTCCAGTTCGTGCTTAATGCCTGGCTGTATCCCAACTTGCCTGGCTCGAACTCTCCGCAGGCACTCATCCCCTCAGCTCGCTTGCTGATTGGTTCGGATGTTGGTCCGCCGTCGCGGTTCTTCATGATGCGCCCTGATTTGATGCAGCTGTACGCTGTCCCCGACAAGAACTACGGCGCGATTCTGTACGCATACGCTGTGCTTCTGCCGGTGGTCAACACGACTAAACTGCCTAACATCGCTATAACTCAACACCTGGACGCGCTGATGTGGGGCACGATGGAGCGGCTGTACCGCATGAAGGGGAAGCCGTGGAGCGACCCCGTGGCCGCGGGCGACTATCATCAGATGTACAACAAGGAGATCCTGCTCGCTCGCGATCAGGCGAACCGCGCGTACTCCGGCGTTAATACACCGGCTCAGTTCCCGCCGTTCGCGCCGCGCCGTTACGGCGGATATCCCCCCGCTGTGGCTGGGTGATCCATGATCACGACGTTCCTTTACGGCAACGCGAGTCAGCAGTTCGCGACAAAAGTGTGGAACTGGCCGCTGCTTCGAGTCTCCGGGTTGCTCGTGGATGCGACCTACGCGCCACGAATTAACGTCGACAAATACGTCAGCGATATACCGGCAGGCGCAGTCATCGCCCGCTCGAATGCTCTGGGCGCCTATATGGCGTCGCAGTTTTCGGTGAATGGCGTGTGCAGTGGATTACTGCCTCAGTTTGATGCTGTTCTCTGGCCGACGCCAGCCGTTGCGCTCGTGCTGTATGTTGACACCGGCGTCGACGGCACTTCCTCGTTGATCTACTATTCTGCCGATGGCGTCGGGTTTCCGCTCGTGGTGGACGGCTTCAACTACTACATTGCGCCGAATCTGGTGTACGGCGGCTGGTTCCAGGTATGACCCCGTGCGACCCATTTGGATTTGCGTCTGTGCTACTCCTGCACTTCGATGGCGCGGACGGTGACGCTGTCACAAATGATAGCTCGACATACGGCTGGCCAATCACGTTTGGAGGTAACGTCGGTATTCCGACAATTAGTGTTGCTCAACAGGAGTTCGGACCAAGCTCTCTGCAGCTCGTGCCACCTAACTCCGCCGGAGACCACTGGGTAAATACGCCCGTTGTGCCGGGCAGCGCTCTTGATGTCATCAGCGATGTTGGCGGTGTGCCGCCGGACTTCACGATAGAGTTCTGGTTTTATATTGGCGGCCCAGGCACTGGTGTGGTGTTGTGTGATTTCGGCAGCTCGGATGATTACAGCAACACGATTGGACTGCAGCTGGCTTGCTTATCAGATCCCGACTCGATCGGCGTTGCTCCTAGTATCCCCTTTTGGTCGCAGATCGAACATCAGACTGTTGTAACAGATGATGTTTGGCACCACTACGCACTTGTGAGGGCGAGCGGGGTCGTGCATTTATATTTGGATGGTGTGCAGGACAGCGGTCTGGGAGTTACGGATTGGAGCGGCTTCACCGCGGCGCCCGGCGGATTCGTGTGGGTTGGGTCATCCCCGCTCGTCGGCGGAGGCGGTATTAGTAGCAACAGCTACATAGACGAGTTCCGGGTCTCCAACGTCGCTCGCTACACGGCGACCTTTGTGCCGTCTGTGACGGCTTTCGGACAGCAGTGCGCTCCGATCGGAGGGGACGCCTCCGGCGGCTTCCGTTTGGCCCGCGCCTTCGCGCCTGTTATGCTGGCGAATGCGAGTTCGATAAACCCTAAGATTTACATGCCCGTAGAGAATACGACAGTGAGGGCAAAGTGAACATCAGCGCCCGATTTAACCAAGGCCCGATCGAGAATAAGCGCTATCTGCTTGATTACACGCTTGAGCTGGCGCTGGGTGAAATTCTTACGGCCGTCGTCGCGCTCAGCATTACGTCGCCGACGGACCTCGTCAACGCCGGCGGCTTCCAGATCACGAGTATAGCCATTGCGCCTGCACCCTCTCTGCAGGCCGCGTACTTCGCGAGCTGCGCCAATCCCACCCTGGCTGATGGGCAGCAGTACCTCGTACAGTTTCAGGCGACGACCTCGCTCGGACAGGTCCTTGAGGACATCGTGGTGTACAACGTGAAGGAGAAGCTCGATGTCTAGCGCCCCACTTTTTCTCTTCAAAGACAATGTCTCCACGTTGGCGGCCAGCGCCATAGCGAGTTCGGACACGACCATTGCGGTGTCGACCGGCACTGGTGCGGATTTCCCGCCGCCCGGCGCCAATCAGCAGCTGGCTGTCACGATCGAGGACGTCTCCGGCAACATTGAAGTTGTCTACTGCACGGGTATCAGCGGCGACACCTTGACGGTTGTTCGCGCCCAGGAAGGCTACAGTGCGCAGAATTTTGCTTCCGGTTCGCGCGTGGAGATGCGTGTGACGTCCGGAATTCTCGCGTCGTTCTTGCAGAAGCACGGCAACGACACGATGAACGGGACGACGGATCTCACCGGCGTCTTGGCCCTCGGATCAGGCGGCAGCATTCAAGGAGGCGAGTTCACTGGCGCTCTGCGTGGCAGTCCTGGCGAAACCGACAACCAGATCACTGTTCCTACCGGAGGTGGCGCCCCGAAGGTTGGCACGAGCCCGATCCTGACCAAGTCGAATATTGAATCTAATCTGCCCGTGGGATACGGCTTGGTGGCGTCGCAGATGGTCCTCATGTGGAGCGGCGCGAGCAACGCCATACCCGCGGGCTATCTGATCTGCGACGGCAACAATCAGACGCCCAATCTTGAGAACCACTTCATCGTCGGCGCCGGCGCCAGCTACGGTCTTGGCACTGTCGGCAACGTCTCGGGGACGACGAATGCCACTACCGGCGGTGCGCCAGCTGTCAATCCTGTGGTGTTGGTGGCCGGCAATCTGCCGGTGCATAAGCATCCGTTCGACTATTGGGACGGCAGCGGCGTGGCAATTATTGGCGATCCGCCGTTCGCGAATCCCGGCTCCTACTTTTTTATGGGCAGCGGCGCCGGCACTAAAGTTTCGTACGCGGGCTCTCCGAATGCGGCCCCGAACGCTGTGGCATTCACGCCCACTACTGTTGCGCCTGCCGCGCACACGCACACGTTCACCGCTACGGCGCCGCCGTTTTACGGCCTGTTCTTCATCATGAAAACCTAAGAGGTGATTCATGGCGACGAAGGGGGTGGCTACACCGACGCGGACCATACCCATCCCTGTTTCGGCGATTCAAACGCCGACCAGTGACGGGTCTAATCACGCGACCATTCTTCGTCAGGTCAAAGAATCTATTGAAGTCGCGTCTCGTCAGCGCGGCGATCCCGGCTTCAGCTATGTCCGCGCGAATGAGCTGGTGGCACTCGGCCTTGCCACTATGGTTAACGGTGCTTTGCAGCTCGCCGGCGGCGCGGTCGCCAATCCTGTTTCCGGAGTGATCGGCGGCGTCTCTGGTCCCGGCGGTGGAGGTCCCGGCACGGTTGGCGCTACAGGCGCTCCAGGGGTGCGTGGCAGCCCCGGCCTTGATGGGTACGACGGTGAGGACGGCTTGACGATCCCCGGCCTGAAGGGTGCTACTGGTGCTGCAGGGGCCGCAGGCATTGCTGGTAAGAACGGGGCCTTCTTTTGGCCGGACGACCCCGACGACCCGCTGCTTATTCCAGGACCTACCGGTGCGAAGGGTGCGGCCGGCGCTGCCGGTCTGGCTGGCGCATCCTCACCGGTTGTCACATGGCCGGACGATCCGGATGATTCGCTGTTTGTCCCTGGCTCCGTTGGTGCCACGGGAGCTGCAGGCGCCGCTGGCACGAACGCGAACCCACATCTGTGGCCAGACGATCCGGATGACTCCGTCGTTATCCCCGGCCCGATCGGCCTGCGTGGTCTCGTCGGTCCCATAGGACCTATATCTCCACTCCTGTATCCCGACGACGTCGATGACATTTTGGTGGTTCCAGGCCCGATCGGCTTGACCGGCACCGCCGGCCCCGCCGGGCAGCTCGCGCCGTTCCTGTACCCAGACGATGTTGACGATGCTCTGGTTATCCCCGGCCCTATTGGGGTAACAGGAGCTGTAGGACCGGCCAGCGCCCAGGCGCATATCCAGTGGCCAGATGATGTTGACGATGCGGTGATCATACCCGGTCCGATCGGCTTGACCGGCACAGCAGGCCCCGCGGGGCAGATCGCGCCGTTCCTGTACCCAGACGACGTCGACGACTTGTTGCTTGTTCCGGGGGTGCCCGGCGCTGCTGGTGTTGCTGGTATCGCTGGCGCCGTCGGAAACGTCGGCCCTTATTTGATAGCGGACAACGAGTTCGATGAGACTGCGCATTTTAGTTTTCCGCAGGCTCAGCCCGGGAACACGACTATGCTGGTGGATTTGACGGCTGCTCCCGGCGTTTCAAACATGTATATGCGCGCGGACGCCGGTCTTGCGATTGATCAGACAATTGCTCCGACGTGGACCGGAGTACATACATTCAGTGCGATGCCGACGATTCGCATTCCCGGGGCTACTCATCCTGTTTTCAACTTCAAGACGCTAGGAATTTCCACCACAAACTACATCGCTCTTGAAGCAGAAAATGCTCAAGGTATCGGCATAGCGATGCTTGTGACTGACGATACCTATGTCGGGGCGCCGCTCACAGGCGGTCCGACGGGCGGGCAGGTCTATATTGAATCCTATGGTGGCGGCAGTTACCCGGTTGCGTTTGGTGTAGACGGAATTTTTGCAGCTTCTTTCAACACGACCGGGTGCTTGTTTTACGGCGATAATCAGTCCGTTGCGTTTCACGGTGCCGCTGGTCTTACGCAGCTCGCGATAGGCTCGATTTTTGGATTGTATGGATCTGGATCAAAGCTCGCTGGAGCGATCTACTCCGCGTACCCGATAAGCATCTACGCGTCAAACGCCGTCGCCACTGCTCCTGTCGCGATCTTTCACAACAACGCTTTGGTTTTGTCCGGCGCATTTTGTGATTCGAGCACCCTGAAAATTGCTCCTCTTACTACTGGTTCCGCCACCGTGGATGTCGGCGTCAGTTCCGTGGTGATGACTCCTGCTGCAACGATTGCATCTTTTACTCTTACGCTCCCTTCGGCTGGGCAGCTGAACGACGGGACGAGGATGCTGATCACTACTAGCCAGACGATCACATTATTTACACTAACTCTCGGTGCCGGGACGACTTATGCGTTCACTGTTCCGACCACAATTACGAGCGCAACCCCGATCCGAATGCAATACAACGGAACGAACGCCAAGTGGTATCTAGCCTAGATTTGCTAGATTAACCGTTCTGCCATAAACTACCTGCCTCAGAGAGGAAAATAACATGCAAAACCGAGCCTTACGTTGTGGACCGACGGCGATGCCTACCGCCGCCACGAACCTCGTCAATTCGACCATCACCTCTCTGGCCGGCCCGATCGGCTATACGCAGACGCAGCCGTACATCCTTCTGACCCACATCCGCATCGTGAACA